>JBIKZP010000214.1:0-4847 GCA_044354655.1 Rhodoferax sp.
TTTGGTCGCAAGATCGCCGACGGTACGGCGCAGGAAGTACAAAGCAACCCGGCCGTGATCGCCGCCTACCTGGGCACAGACCACTGAACCCCATGCCACGCTTGACACTTAAGTGGCAACTTGGATAAGCGCATCAGTGTCACAGCCTACTGCTATTTTTAAACCTCAATTCAAACCCCCAAAAAAGGAAATCACATGAGAGAAGCCGTCATCGTCTCCACCGCTCGCACGGGCATTGGCCGTGCCTACAAAGGCTCGCTCAACCATACCAAGTCGCCCACACTGGCAGGCCATGTCATTGCCCAGGCCGTCAGCCGCGCGGGTATAGACGCAGCAGAAGTGGAAGACGTGGTGCTGGGCACTGTGCTGACCATCGGAACAGCGGGTATGAACTTGGCGCGCAACGCGGCGCTGGCCGCAGGCCTGCCGGTGACGGTGCCTGGCCAAACCATGGACCGGCAGTGTGCTTCTGGCCTGATGGCCATTGCCACCGCTGCCAAACAAATCATCGTCGACGGTATGGAGGTGGTCGTCGCCGGGGGTCACGAGAACATCACGGCGGTACAAAAAGCCTACTTTGACAGCATGGCGGGTACCTTTGATGCAGAACTGATCCAACGTAGCCCCAACGCCTACATGCCCATGTTGCACACAGCAGAGTTTGTGGCCAAGAAATACGGCATCAGTCGCGAAGCGCAAGACTTGTATTCTCTGGCGTCGCAGCAGCGCACTGCGCTGGCCCAGCAGCAGGGTCGTTTTGATCAAGAAATCGTTCCCTTCACCACCTCCATGGCAGTAGCCGATAAGGCCACGGGCAACATCAGCTACCGCGAGGTCACATTAGACCGTGACGAAGGCAACCGTCCAGACACCGCAATTGAGGGCCTGTCGTCCCTCAAGTCGGTGCTCGAAGGCGGCGTGGTTACCGCGGGTAACGCAAGCCAGTTGTCAGATGGCGCCAGTGCCTGCGTGTTGATGGACAGTCAACTCGCCCAACGTCGCGGCCTCAAGCCTTTGGGTATTTACCGCGGCATGGCCGTGGCGGGTTGCGCGCCAGAAGAAATGGGCATTGGCCCCCTTTATGCCGTACCCAAATTGCTCAAGCAGCACGGACTTCGGGTGGAAGATATTGGCTTGTGGGAGCTTAACGAAGCCTTTGCCTGTCAGGCCTTGTATTGCCGTGACCAGTTGGGTATTGACCCGGATAAATACAACGTGGACGGCGGCGGTATCTCTATTGGCCACCCTTATGGTATGACCGGAGCGCGTCTGGTAGGACACGCGCTGATCGAAGGTCAGCGCCGCGGCGTCAAGTACGTGGTGGTCACCATGTGCGTGGGCGGCGGCATGGGCGCAGCCGGCTTGTTTGAGGTGGCTTAAGGGCTTGCATTTTGTAGTTGCGCTTTGCGCTAAGCTAGAAGGGCCTAAGGGCCCTTTTATTTTTATCGGCTTGCTTTTATCGGCCCTATTTCACCATGCTCCGAAACGACTCTCAACTGCCCCATGGCCGCTTCGATGCGCCTGACGCCCTGCGCGGTGTTGCCATGCTCTGGATGACGGTGTTTCATTTTTGCTTTGACCTGACTTACTTGGGCTTGAGCCAAGCCAATCTCTACCTTGACCCGTTTTGGACCTGGCAACGCACGATGATCGTGAGCCTGTTTTTGTTGTGTGCCGGCCTGGGGCAAGCCATTGCGGTGGCGCAGGGGCAAAGTTGGCCCCGCTTTTGGCAGCGTTGGCGGCAGGTGGTTGGCGCCGCTGTGTTGGTCAGCCTGGGGTCTTGGCTCATGTTCCCCCAAACCTATATTTACTTTGGCGTGCTGCACGGCATGGCGGTGATGCTAGTGATCGCCCGCCTGACGGCCACCTGGGGCCGTTGGCTTTGGTGGCTGGGTGGCGCGGCCATGCTCTTGCCCTGGCTTGCCAACGTCGTGTTTCGGGGGGTGGGCGATGCGGCGCTGGCAGCTGCCTTTAACAGTCCGCAACTCAATTGGCTAGGCTGGATCACGAAAAAGCCGGTCACAGAGGATTACGTACCCTTGTTTCCTTGGCTGGGCGTGATGTGGTGGGGACTGGCCTTGGGCGGCTGGCTGGTGCAGCGACAGCCTGGACTTCTGTCTTGGGCGATGACAAAGCGCTGGCAGCCTTTGGCTACGCTGGGGCGCTGGAGCTTGAGCTACTACCTGCTGCATCAGCCGGTGATGCTGGGGGTTTTATTCGGCGGCACCTGGCTGTTTCGTTGAAATGACAGGCCATAAAAAAACGCGGCTTTAAGCCGCGTTCTTGTTTCAGGCCATGGCCCGTTTATTCAACCTTGGCCTTGGCGCGCAGCGATTCCTGGAACTTGCCCAGTTTTTGCTGTTGCAGTTGCTGGGCAATTTGCGGTTTCACATCGTCAAACTTAGGCAGTTGCACATCGCGCACATCGTCCAGGCGGATGATGTGAAAACCAAACTGTGACTTGACGGGTTTGTCGGTCAACTGGCCTTTGGTCAGTTTGGTCATAGCCTCGGAAAACTCGGGCACATAGTTGCCAGGCGCAGCCCAATCCAGATCGCCACCTTTGGCGCCAGAGCCTGCATCTTTAGACGATTTTTTGGCGATGTCTTCAAACTTACCGCCCTTTTTCAGCTGCGCAATGATGGCTTTGGCGGCGTCTTCTTTCTCCACCAGAATGTGGCGCGCCCGGTACTCCTTGCCGCCGTTGGCTGCAGCGTACTTGTCGTACTCAGCCTTGGCTTCAGCATCGGTGACCGGGTTCTTTTTCTGGAAATCGTTGAACAACTCGCGAATCAACAGGGTTTGGTGCGCCAGTTCGAGCTGGTCTTTGAAGTCAGGCGTAGCTTCGAGTCCCAACTTCTGGGCTTCCTGGATGAAAATTTCACGCGCAATAATTTCTTCGCGCAGTTGGCCCTGCATTTCAGGCGTCACGGGTTTGCCCGAGCGTGCCACTTGCTGAGACAACATCTCCAGGCGCGACTTAGGAACCGCCTTGCCATTGACGATGGCCACGTTTTGCGCCAGTGCCAAAGGGGCCAGGGTTGACAGCATCACGGCCGTGGCCACTGCAGACAATAATTTCATAGTCATTCGGGAGTCCTAAATTACAAAAAAATGGTGGAAAAAGGGGCCTAAAAGTGGGCCTTAAAGAGACCTAAACCTTGGGTAGGCGGGCTTCAATGGCCAGTGCGTGCAAACCCTGGTCAATGAAATCTTGCAGCGCATCATACACAAGGCGGTGGCGCATCACAGGCGTCAGGCCGGTAAACAAATGTGAACTTATGCACACTTTGAAGTGTGTCCCCCAGCCTGTGCCATTGGCGCCCACATGGCCGTGGTGTTGGGCGCTTTCGTCCAGCACCTCCAGGGTGATGGGTTGCAGGCGTTCGCGCAGTCGCTGGGTCAGCAATTCGGCCGTGGGCGCCTGGTTCACTCTTTACCCTCGTCTGACTTCAGGTGGGGTGCAATGTAAAAACCCTGGGCCACGATGAACGCCAAGGGAAATGCATACCCCCAGAGCTTGAAGTTGACCCAGTCCTCGGTGCTGTAGTAGGCCGCCACGTAGCCGTTGATGGCCGCCATGAAGATGCAATACCCCACCCAGATCAGATTGAGCTTTTTCCAGACCGCCTCGGGCAAGGCCAGCTGGCTGCCAAGCAGTATTTTGAGAAAGTTCTTCTTCATCACCCAGATGGACACCGCCAAGCCGATAGCCATGGCCGCGTACAACACGGTGGGCTTCCATTTGATGAAGCGGTCGTCATGCAGTGTCAGCGTCAGGGTGCCAAACACCAGCACCAGGGCCAGCGTGATCTTGTGCATGGTCTGCAAACGGCGGTCCATCCAGTAAATGAGCGCGGTTTGCACCACGGTGGCTCCCATCAAAACCGCCGTACCTACATAAATGTCGTAGTACTTGAAGGCGCCGAAGAACAGCAGGATGGGAAAGAAGTCGATCAGTAGTTTCATGTGGGCTTGAAGTTTAACGAAGCCGAGTTCATGCAGTAGCGCAAGCCGGTGGGGGCAGGGCCGTCTTCAAACACATGGCCTAGGTGGGCACCGCAGTCGGCACAGTGCACCTCGGTGCGCTTCATCCACAACATGCCGTCGACCTTGGTGCCAACGGCCTCAGGGTTCAAGGGCTGAAAGTAACTGGGCCAGCCCGAGCCGGACTCGTACTTGCTGGCGGCGTCAAAGAGCGGCTTATCGCAGCACACACAGGTGTAGGTGCCGGCGGCCTTGTTGCCTTCGAGCTTGCCGCTGTAGGCGCGTTCGGTGGCTTCGTGGCGAGTCACGTCAAAGGCCAAGGGTTCGGCCCCTTTTTCTTGCAAAAGTGCTTTCCACTGGGCGTCGGTCTTTTGAATTTTGTAGGTCATGGCTGGGGCGTTTTCTGTCTCGGGGCGTGATGGGTGGGGTCAATCATAAAGAAACCAGGCTGCTAAGAACTGCAACTGATTTCTATGCTGCTGGCCCAGTCTGGCGGAAAGTCGGCATAGGCCTCATAACCCGGGTGTTCCGCGAAGGGCGTTTCCAGCAGCATCTGCAGGGTCTGTACTTCAGAAAAATCTTTTTGCCGTGCTTTTCTGATGGCTTGCTCACCCAAATGGTTGCGCAAAACATACTTCGGGTTGGTTTGAAGCATCAATTCTGAACGCAGGGCTTGGGGCAGGTTTTGGGTCCGTTTGGTGTAGCGCTGCAGCCAGGCTTGCACCTCCGCCCGGTCTAAAAACAGGTCTTGCACACGGGACAAGGGGTTTTCCTGATCGGCGTAGCCGGTGCTTGCCCCATGGCTCAGGCGGCGCCAGAAAATCGTGTAATCCACGCGGTCTTGCGCCAGCAGTTTCAAG
>JBIKZP010000215.1:0-4839 GCA_044354655.1 Rhodoferax sp.
AACAGATCGTGCTCAGCATGACCCGCATGAACACCGTTCGCGCCATCGACCCGGCCAACCTCACCATCACCGTGGAAGCCGGTTGCGTACTGCAAAACCTGCAAACTGCGGCCGAAAACGCTGGGTTTTTGTTCCCCTTGAGTCTGGGGGCCGAGGGCAGCTGCACCATTGGCGGCAATTTGGGGACCAACGCCGGCGGCACGCAAGTGGTGCGCTACGGCAACACGCGTGACCTGTGCCTGGGCCTGGAAGTGGTCACCGCCCAAGGCGAGATCTGGCACGGCCTGACCGGGCTGCGCAAAGACAACACCGGCTACGACCTGCGCAACCTGATGATCGGCAGCGAAGGCACGCTGGGCATCATCACTGCCGCCACCTTGAAGCTCTACCCACAGCCCGCAGCCCAACTCACCGCCTGGGCCGCAGTGCCCAGCCTGGAAGCGGCCGTGCAACTGCTGGGCCTGGCCCACCAGCGCCTAGGGCCTGGCCTCACGGGCTTTGAAGTGATGGGGCAATTTGCCCTGAGCCTGGTGGACAAACACTACCCCCAGCTGCGCGTACCCCTGTGGCAAGAGAACCCCTGGTGTGTTTTGCTAGAAAACTCCGACAGCGAAAACGAAGCACATGCCCGCAGTCAGTTTGAAGCCCTGCTCGAAACAGCCATGGCACAAGGCTGCGTGAGCGACGCCATCGTTGCCGAAAACCTGACCCAGGCACGCGGCCTGTGGCACATCCGTGAAAGCATCACCCTGGCCCAGGCACAAGAGGGCCTGAACATCAAGCACGACATCAGCATTCCGGTGTCGCGCATCCCGGCTTTTGTGGCCGAGACCGATGCCCTGCTGGCCCGTGAAGTGCCCGGTGTGCGCATGGTCGACTTTGGCCACCTGGGCGACGGCAACCTGCACTACAACGTGCAAGCGCCAGAAGGCGTGGATGGCCAAGCATTTTTGCGTGACTTTGAAGACAGGGTCAACACCTTGGTGTTCGACCAGGTCACCCGCTTTGACGGCTCAATCAGCGCCGAGCATGGCGTGGGCGAACTCAAGGTGGGCAAACTGCCCCTCTACAAAGACCCCACGGCGCTGGCCATGATGCGGGCGGTGAAACAAGCCCTTGACCCGCACAACCTGCTCAACCCGGGGCGGGTGATACGCCTCTAAAATATTCTTCTGGCTAGACGCACCGCCTGGTCCTTCCAATTTTGAACACCTCCGACATGCAGCCATCCGCCCCCTGCCCCATTCGCTCGCAGTACGAAGACTTCTTGCGCCATGTTTACACCACAGGCGTGCAAAAGGGTGACCGCACGGGCACCGGCACGCGCAGTGTGTTTGGCCACCAGATGCGCTTTGACCTGAACGAAGGCTTTCCGCTGGTGACCACCAAGAAGGTTTTTTTGAAGGCCATCATCGTGGAGCTGTTGTGGTTTTTGCGTGGTGACAGCAATGTGAAATGGCTACAAGAGCGCGGCTGCTCCATCTGGGACGAATGGGCCAGGCCAGACGGTGACCTGGGCCCGGTTTATGGCGTGCAGTGGCGCAGCTGGCCCACCCCTGGCGGTGGCCACATTGACCAGATCAGCGACGTGATGAAGACGCTCAAGTCCAACCCCGATTCGCGCCGCATCATCGTGAGCGCCTGGAACGTGGCCGATCTCGACAAAATGGCCTTGATGCCCTGCCACGCTTTTTTTCAGTTTTATGTGGCACCGCCACAAAACCCGGGTGAAAAAGCCAAACTCAGTTGCCAGCTTTACCAGCGCAGCGCCGATATTTTTCTGGGCGTGCCCTTCAACATTGCCAGCTACGCTTTATTGACCCACATGGTGGCACAGCAGTGCGACATGGACGTGGGTGACTTCATCTGGACCGGCGGTGACTGCCACATTTACAGCAACCACCACGAACAGGTTGAATTGCAACTGAGCCGCCCGCCCATGGCTTACCCCACACTGAACATCAAGCGCCGCCCCGGTTCGATCTTTGATTACGCATACGAAGATTTTGAAATACTGGGTTACGAATGTCACCCGGCCATTAAGGCCCCTGTCGCCGTTTGAACACCAAAGACCTGGATTGCCGCGCAGCGTGGCAATCCATCACAACCCATGAAACTCCACCTGATTTATGCCCGCGCCAGCAATGGCGTCATTGGCGCCAACAACACCCTGCCCTGGCATTTGCCTGAAGACCTGGCGCACTTCAAGCGCCACACCCTGGGTTGTGCGGTGATCATGGGGCGCAAAACCTGGGATTCTCTGCCCGCCAAATTCAAGCCCTTGCCCGGTCGCACCAACGTGGTCATCACGCGCCAGCCGGGCTGGCAGGCCGCCGGTGCGCTCACCGCCCATTCATTGCAAGAAGCGCTGGCCCTGTGTGCCGACCAAGCCCACGCCTGGGTCATTGGTGGCGCTGACATTTATGCCCAGTCCCTGGCGCTGGCTGACAGTGCAGAAGTCACCGAGATTGACGCTGCCTTTGAAGGCGATGCCCACGCCCCGCTGCTGGGGCCGCACTGGCAGGAAACTGCGCGAGAACACCACGTGTCCAGCACCGGCTTGGGCTTCAGCTTTGTCAGCTACAAAAACACCCAGGCCAGGGCCTCAAGCTAGCCGATTCAGGTCAACTTCAAGGCAGTCTTCCCTGCAGTCTTACGGATAGGAAATCCAACCGCATGAGGACGTTTATGGCCCAGGTTTTGGGCATCACAGACCTTCAGGCTGTGCCTGCCTGAGCGCTTGTTCAGGGCAAGTCGCCCGAGATTTTTCGGTTTGCGCATTTTTTGGCAGTGACAGACGCACTTACTGCAAGCACACAGTCGGCGGAATTATGCAGAGTGCCCTTAAACGGGCGGTGTCCAGTTGTAAATAACAAATATTAACTAGCAATTAGGCATCAACACAGTCAACATTTGGTATGGCGACAGACATCGTAATTCGATAAGCTTCCAAGTAAGAGTTTTTTAAAGTGGAAATAGCAAATAGTTTTGCAGACTTACCTTAAGTCCCCAGTTTGCATGAATGCGAAGGACGAGGTTTTGAGTGAGAGGGGTTTCTGGGCCGAAAGTGGCAGGGGATGCGACATATAGTCATTGAATTTTCACCGGCATCACGAGTGGACTTACGAACATTTTGAAATTTTAGCTTTTAAATAAAGAGCGTTATACCGGATACCATCGCCTTCTCGCCTTATCGAGCACGAGCGCAACCTTATTGGAGTCGATCATTGGATCACTCGCTGTACAAAAAATGGGGTGGAGCGCATCGCTTCTTTCTTGTATCGCACTTGGCGCACTCCTGAGTATCACCTCCTCATATGCGGTGTTTTCGAAATCGAACAAAAGGTAAGCATAATGGATCTCTATATATACACAGTACTGCCCATTGATTGGAGTCGGCACTTGCAAGGTGTTCTTTTATATATTCAAACGTTGAGACAGCGTATCCGGTCGCTCTCGTTTTTTTTTCTAACATTCGCTATTTTCGGTGCATTAGGAGGCTGCGCATCGGTTACTCCACAACCAGATGAGGGTAAACACGATACGCTTAGTGCTCGTCCATTCACATTCAAAGATGGCGGACAAGCCCTCTATTACTCTTTCACTCTTGGCGCACCTTCTGCTGAAAGTGCACTTATTTTCTTTGTGAGCGGATCGGGATGCGCAAGCGTGAAAGGGCGCTTCCCTGGCTATTTTGACCCCATACAAAATCAGCTTAATGCACGTGTGATTGTGCTGCAAAAACGCGGTATTGAAGAGAACTCAACTGGAAACACCTGTTCACGCACGTTCGCCCTTACCGATTATTTTGATCAAACAGTTGCGGATCAAACGGAGTTTATTAATCATCAACTTGCCACGCAACCTGCTACGCCAAAGGCTATTGTGCTCATGGGTGCGTCGGAGGGCGCGGTGGTTGCTGCAAAAATTGCTTCCATGGATTCGCGCATTACACATATCGCTCTCATTGGTGGTGGCGGTTCGACCGTGCGCGAGAATCTTCAGTTACTCTCGCGGAGGATTTGGTACTTGAATGGAGCGGAAGATAAGCTCACTTCAATTGCTAATGATCCGGGCAGTACCACGAAAAGTGCTTGGGGCCATAGTTATAAATATTGGTCATCACTCTTGGATGTAAATATTGGCAATCTTTTGCTCTCAATCGATATCCCCATCGTGATGGGAATGGGCGAGCAAGACGAAAGCGTTCCAATCGAGACTGCATATTCACTTAAGCAAAGTTTTTTGAAACAGGGTAAGAAAAATTTTCAACTATATGTTTTCCCCAATTCGGATCATCGCTTCTATGAACGTGAGCGCGCCCGTTCGCATGTAGGTGAATTTCTGGGGAGACTGGTCGTACAGATTCATCGAGGGAAAACACAATGAAGTGGCGCGTTGTCGTGACCGGATTGGGGCTGCTTAGTTGTCTTGGTAATGATCCTGAGTCGTTTTTTCAGAGTTTGATCGATGGAGTATCAGGAATCACACCGCATCCCGATATTCCCAAGTATCCTGTGGGCTGGGTTGCATTCAATCCAGAGGTGCATTTCAGCAAAACAGAGCTCTTGAGTTTGGACAGGGTTTCCCAGTTTGCGCTGATTACCACAAGGCAGGCTGTTGCAATGGCGAGTCTAAATGCAAATGATATTGAACGCGCGGGTATTCTTTATGGTACAGGTTTCGGATGAGCTTCGACGCTAGAAGCGGCATGAACCTGCCCCTGTTTGACGTACCCCTTAGCCATCAAATTATGCGGCTTTCCTCAGCTGTGCCGCCAGCCAGCTTTGCTCAAACTTCATTGGGCTGACGTAGCCCAATGTCGAGTGAATCCTGCGG
>JBIKZP010000216.1:0-4830 GCA_044354655.1 Rhodoferax sp.
CGTCAACTGCGACGGCGCGGTATCGGCCATGCCACTGATCTGTAAGCTCAGCTCGATGGGTTGATGTTTTTTTTCGTGGGCATAAATGCCCACACTCAGTTGAGTTTTTATCGAGTCGATCCGAACCGTCCATTTGGAGCGCAGTGCCATCAGTCCACCAGGCCACGCATCTTGGCGTTGCGACGGCGCAGTGCTTCCAGTGTCAACAACATGCCTAATGACATCAAAATCAAGACCACGGCTGCAGCCAAGATGGTGGGGCTAAGCTGTTCACGTAAGCCGGTCCACATCTGGCGGGGGATAGTACGTTGCTCCACACTGCCCAAGAACAGTACCACCACCACCTCGTCAAAAGAGGTGGCAAAGGCAAACAGAGCGCCTGAGAAGACGCCGGGCCAGATGATGGGCAGCGTGATGCGTCTGAACGCGGTCAGCGGAGAGGCGCCCAGGCTGCGTGCGGCACGGAACAAGGCTTGATCGAAGCCAGCCAGCGTGGCCGTTACAGTGATCACGACAAAAGGCGTGCCCAATACCGCATGCGCCAGCACTATGCCCGTTAGGCTGTTGGCAATGCCCAAGGTAGAGTAGAAGAAATAAGCACCTACGGCCACAATCACGATGGGAACAATCATGGGCGAGACCAGCACGGCGGTGATGAACGAGCGCCCGGGCAAGTTGCGGTGCACCAGACCAACAGACGCCATCGTGCCCAGTGTCGTGGCAATCAGCGTGGCAATCAGGGCAATGACAAAGCTGTTCTTGACCGCGTTTTGCCACACCTCATTGGTGAAGAACTCCACAAACCATTTCAGGCTCCAGGTCTTGATGGGGTAGGTGAAATACGGATCGGCATTGAAAGCCAATGGAATCACCACCAGCACCGGTGCAATCAAAAATACCAACGCAGCCATACAAAACCCCAGCAGCGCATAGTGTTTGACCTTGCCCCAGAACGTGACATAAGGGGCAAATCGAGGCATTTTTTCAACCAAGGCGGACATTGGCAATCCCCACAAAACGATCGTACAAGGCGTACAAAAGCAGCACGCCCGCCAGTAGCAAACCACCCAGCGCCGAGGCCAGGCCCCAGTTCAAACTGCGCGTCAGGTGGTCGGCAATAAAGTAACTCATCATCTGGTCACCTGCACCACCCACCAAGGCCGGTGTGATGTAGTAGCCAATGGCCAGAATAAACACCAGCAGCACACCTGCACTGATGCCTGCCAGTGACTGCGGAAAATACACCTTCCAAAAGGCCGTGAAAGGCCCCGCGCCCAGTGAGCGGGCAGCACGCACATAGCTCGGTGGAATCTGGCGCATCACCGAGTACAGCGGCAAAATCATGAAGGGCAGCAAAATATGCGTCATGGCAATCACCACGCCAAAGCGGTTGAAGATCAGTGCCAGTGGGTCTTGGATCAGGCCCAAATTCATGAGCGCTGAGTTAATCACGCCTTCTTTTTGTAACAACACCACCCAGGCTGTGGTGCGCACCAGCAGCGAGGTCCAGAAGGGCAGCAACACCAGCATCATCATCAGATTACTGGTCTTGGCAGGCAGGTGTGCCAGCCAGAAAGACAGCGGGTAGCCAATAGCCAGCGCCAGCAGCGTGACGGAAAGACTGACCAGCAGGGTGCGGCCAAAGACGTCCAGGTACAGGCGGTCATTCTCCTGGTATCTGACGATGGCGCCTTGTTCGTCACGCGTCAGGTCGAGCGCGTGCAAGTAGTAATCAAAGGTGTATTCATGGCGTAGTTGGCGCAATACCGACCAAATTTTGGGTTCGCCCCAGGAGGCGTCAATTTCTAGAAAAACGGGTTTCCAGGGACCTGCATCCAGGGCCACCACCTTGCGGCTGGTTTTCATGAAAATACTGCGCAACCCACCGCCTTCAAAGTTCAGGCGTGCCGCCACTTTGCTGGTGAGTTGATTCTCTGTGGCCGACTTCATATCGGCGGCCAGAGCGGCAAATACGGCTTCGTCAGGCACACCCGCACCTTGAGGGATGTTCCGCATCAGGGCCGATGTGCGGGGCAGGGCGTCATGCACCACCGGGTCATGCACACTGTTGTAGAGCATGAGCCCAATGGGCACTAAAAAAGTAATCAAGGTAAACACAAGCAGGGGCAGGATCAAGGCATAGGCACGCAGCCTTTGCCGGGACTCTGCTTTTCTGAGTCGCGCTTTGAGCTGGCTGGTATCGGGCACGAACGCAGTGTCTGCGTTGGCCAGGGTGTGGGAACTCATGCGGTGTTTCCTTGTGTGAAGCAACACAACGTCCGGGCGGGTGGGTGAGAACCCACCCGGACTGTTGGCATTACTTGGCCAACCAGGCAGCGAATTTCTGGTTCAACTGGTCAGCGTTGTCAGACCACCAGGCGGCATTGGTTTGGAAGCCACGGCCACTTTGGGCAGGACCTGGCAACCAGGGTTTGGTTTTATCATCAACCAAGGTCATAGAAGACTTACGGGCAGGGGCGTAAGGGATGTACTTGGTTTGGTCGCCCAGTGGCTTGGTGCCGGTGGCGAACATAATAAATTCCATCGCAGCTTTCACATTTTTGGAGCCTTTGACCACAGCAAACAAGTCAGGCACAGTAATCTGACCGTCCCACATCACGGCAAAGTTTTTGTTGTCTTTGATGTTGGCATCGAAAATACGGCCGTGGTAGACCGAGGTCATGACCACTTCACCCGAGGCCAGCAACTGGGGCGGCTGTGCGCCAGCGCTCCACCAGACCACAGACGATTTGATGGTGTCAAGTTTCTTGAATGCGCGGTCCAGACCAGCGGGTGTTGACAAGACTTTGTAGACATCGGCAGCTGCCACGCCATCGGCCATCAGCGCCCATTCGAGGTTGACGTTAGCTTCTTTTTTCAGGCCACGTTTTCCGGGGAATTTCTTCAGGTCAAAGAAATCTTCCAGACGGGTTGGGACGTTGGCACCGAGCTTGGCCTTGTCATAAGCCACCACGTTGGCGTAAGAAATGTTGGCAATGGCGCAAGCATTGACCATGCCGGGCAAGAAGTCGGCTTTGGCATCGCTGCCATCAGCGCCTTTAGGCAGCTTGCTGGCGTCAATTTTTTCAAACAGGCCTTCGTCGCAGCCACGCAGGGCTTCAGCCAGCTCAACGTCCACCACGTCCCATTTCACATTGCCGGTTTTCACCTGGGCACTGATTTCGGCCAAGCCACCGTTGTAATCTTCGCTCAGGATCTTGATGCCGGTTTTGGCGGTGAAGGGCTCGTGCATGACCGCGACCTGGCTCTTGGTGTAGGCACCACCCCAGGACGTCACGGTGAGTGTCTGGGCTTGCACACCCAGGGCGAGAGTTGCACCGATGGCAGCAGCCAGAGCGGTCAATTTGTTGAACTGAAGTTTCACGTTTTTCTCCAATGGATGAGTTGACTAACCTGCAGGTTTAAATATGCACAGTGAACCGTGCTTCTTACTCCGGTTTGGCAAACAGGGCATAGGGGCCTCATCTGCTAAGCCGATACGTCCAGCGCGTGGCAATCTTCCGCGCGCCAGCCGATTTGGATGTCGTGATCAATGCCCACGATGCGGTCTTTCGACGCATTGGGCACTTTCACAACCATGGTTTGTTCCCCGAAAGCCTGCGCGCGCACGCGCAGGTGGTCGCCGAGGTAGGTGACATCGCTCACACGGGCTGGGGCAACGATGTCGCAACTGCCAGCTGCTGGGTTAATCACAATGCGCTCCGGGCGCAGAGAAAGCATGGTGCGCGAGCCCACTGCGCCAGTTGCCACGGCGCGCGCCTTGATCAGGGAGCCATCGGCAAGCTTGACGCTGCACCAGGGCGCGTCCAAAGACATCACCTCACCGCGCAATTTGTTGTTCTCGCCAATGAAGCTGGCTACAAACGCATTGCCGGGTTGCTCGTACAGGCGCTCTGGCGTGTCGAGTTGCTGAACCACGCCGTTGTTGAATACGGCCACCCGGTCCGACATGGTCAATGCTTCGCCCTGGTCGTGCGTGACATACACCACCGTCACGCCCAGGCGGTGGTGCAGCTGCTTGATTTCGTACTGCATTTGCTCGCGCAGCTGTTTGTCCAGGGCAGACAGTGGCTCATCCATCAGCACCAGTTTGGGTTCAAATACCAGCGCGCGGGATACGGCCACACGTTGCTGCTGTCCGCCAGAGAGTTGAGCGGGCCTGCGATCCTCATAACCTTTGAGACCAACCATTGCAAGAGCTTTCATGACGCGCTCGGCGAGTCCCGATTTGGGAACGCCGCGAACCATCAAGGGAAAGGCGACGTTCTCGGCCACTGTCATGTGCGGAAAAAGCGCGTAGCTTTGAAACACCATGCCGATATTGCGGTCCTCAGGGGCCAGTCGGTTGATGGGTTTGCCATCGAGAAAAATTTCTCCATGGGTGGCGGTCTCGAAACCTGCCAGCATCATCAGGGTGGTGGTTTTTCCCGAGCCGGAGGGCCCCAACATGGTGAGGAACTCGCCTTCCTGGATATCCAGGTTGAGATCACGCACCACGAGATTCTCACCGTCGTAGGTTTTTTGTACGCCCTTGAGTTGGACGAATGGTTGAGCCATTTTTTACTCCTTATTTCTTGTCATTGCGCTGCCTCTTTCAATCAAGCAGTTTGCTTGCCAACCCAACCGTAACTCTGAGTGCAGAGTTGAATGAGTTGCCAAAAATGGTCAATAAAACTGCGCCTGACCAACATCTCAAAGGTCGGGATTGCATCGCGTTGCCAAAGATACAAGCCCACCTTGAAAAAGTGGGTTCCCACTGCGCGATCAAGCTTAAATTCGCGCGGATGGAAGTCCATGGGGCAACCTTGA
>JBIKZP010000012.1:0-15520 GCA_044354655.1 Rhodoferax sp.
GAAGGCGTACCGGCCATGGGCGTGGCGGGGCGTTTTTACGTCGATGGCACCATGGCTGGCAGCATGGACCGCGCGCTGCAAATCGTCGACAGCCTGGTGGCCCAGGTTCGAACCGGCCGCTGATCGCGCTGCCCGCGCTGACTACTCTGGTAAGGCATAGCGGGGCTGCTATGGCCGCCTGGCCCTTTGCGCATTCGCAATAGTCCCGGCCCTTTGCCCGGGCATCATACAAATCTTGCGTGCAGCAAGCGCCCTGCGCAGCTGGTGTTCGCTACAATGCAGCGAACAAACATAACGCAAGATTCGTGCCTTTATGAAACCATCATTCACCTCCTTGCTCTTGCTGGTGGTCCTCTTCTTTTTTGGGGGGACTGCCCAGGCTGAAAAAGCCGACCGCGACAAGCCGATGAACATTGAGGCCGATGCCATGCGCTACGACGACCTGAACCAGACCAGCGTCTGGACCGGGCGCGTCATATTGAACAAAGGCACCCTGCAGATTCGGGCCGACCGGCTTGATGTGCGCGAGGACGCCCAGGGCTACCAATATGGCGTGGCCACCGCCTTGGGCGGCAAGCGTGCCTTCTACCGCCAAAAACGCGAAGGCGTGGACGAGTTCATCGAGGGAGAGGGCGAAGTCATTGAATACGATGGCCGCGCTGACATCGTCAAGTTCATCAAGAAAGCCCAGTTACGGCGTTACCGCGGCGCCACTTTGGCCGATGACATGAACGGCGCGCTGATTGTTTACAACAACACCACCAACATTTTCACCGTCGATGGCGGCCCCAGCCAGGGTCCCGCCGCCACGCCAGGTGGCCGAGTGCGCGCGGTGCTCACGCCTAAGCGAGACCCGCAGGCCACGCCCGCTACCTCCGCAGCATCTGCTGCACCGGCTCCCGTGCTGCGTCCTTCCACCACCTTGAGTGGGGAGAAAAAGTGACCCAGGACGTGACGTCAGTGTTGACTGACGCCTTGCAGGCGAACCAGGCGAACCAGGCGGACAGCCAGCTTGAAGCCCAGCATCTGCAAAAGTTTTACGGCAGCCGCAAGGCCGTCAAGGACGTGTCGCTGCGGGTGCGCAAGGGTGAAGTGGTGGGTTTGCTCGGCCCCAACGGGGCGGGTAAAACCACCTCGTTTTACATGATCGTGGGGCTGGTGCGTGCCAGCGCTGGCACCATCACCATTGACGGCCAGTCAGTTGAGCACATGCCTATTCACCGGCGTGCGCGCCTGGGTTTGAGCTATTTGCCGCAAGAAGCGTCCATTTTTCGCAAACTCAATGTGGAAGACAACGTGCGCGCCGTGTTGGAGTTGCAGCACGATGCCCAGGGCAAATCGCTCAAAAGTGCCGAAATTGAACGGCGCCTCACCCAGCTGCTGCAAGAACTGCGAGTAGAACACCTGCGCAAAAGCCCGGCCCTGGCGCTGTCGGGCGGCGAACGCCGACGCGTCGAAATTGCGCGCGCCCTGGCCACGCAGCCGCGTTTCATCTTGCTCGATGAGCCCTTTGCCGGCATTGATCCGATCGCCGTGATCGAAATCCAGCGCATCATCAATTTTTTGAAAGAGCGTGGCATCGGCGTGCTGATCACCGACCACAACGTGCGCGAAACCCTGGGCATTTGCGACCATGCCTACATCATCAGTGATGGCGAAGTGCTGGCCCAAGGCACCCCTGCCGAGATCGTGAGCGATGCCAACGTGCGCCGTGTCTATCTCGGTGAACATTTCAAGATGTAAGCGCAGATGAAGCAAGGCCTGTCCCTTCGGGTATCGCAGCATCTGGCGCTCACGCCGCAGTTGCAGCAATCGATACGGTTGTTGCAGTTGTCCACCCTGGAGCTGAGCCAGGAGGTCGAGCAGATGCTCGACGAAAACCCGTTTCTTGAGCAAGAACTCGATGCGCCCCCTAGGGAAGATTTTGGGCTGGCCCAGGCGGATACGCCCGTGCGCAGCGATGACCTGGAAGCCGAGGCAGGCAGCCATGCCAGCACCGACTTCACCGCTGAGGTGCGGGTCAGCAGTGACAGCGATGCCGAGGTGTCGCCCTTGTCGGCCGATGATGGTCAAAGCTGGGATGGCGACGGCAGCGCGTCTCTGTCGGCCGATGACAGTGAGTGGGGCGGTGACGCCAAGCCGCGCAACAACAACCTAACCAGCGACGACGACACCGATGTGACCGAACTGGCACGCCAGCAAATGTCGCTGCAAAGCACCCTGCACACGCAGGCGCTGGCTTTGCGTTTAGGCCAGGAAGACAGTGCGGCCTTGCGTTTCCTGATCGAGTCCCTGAATGACGACGGCTACCTGGAAGACTCACTTGAATCGCTGGTGCAGGGCCTGGCTGGCGAAGACGAAGAACTGGTGCAAGAGTTGCTGCACCATTTCACCGTGGCGCTGCGGCTGCTGCAAAGTCTGGAGCCCGCAGGCGTGGGCGCGCGCCACTTGGCCGAGTGCCTGAGCTTGCAATTGAACGCACTGCTGCAAGGCAGCACGCTCAGCGCGCACCAGCGGGACACCGTGCACGTGGCGCTGCGCATTTGCGCCCAGCCCATGGAGATGCTGGCGCGGCGCGACATCAAGCGCCTGGTGCCCTTGTGCGACGCCACGGACGCCGCTGTGCGCGAAGCCATTACCCTGATCGGTCGCCTGGAGCCCAAGCCCGGCAGGCGTTTTGTGGACGTGGAGCGCAATGTGGTGGTGCCCGATGTGATCGTGGTCAACACCGGCAAGGGTGGTGCATACAACTTTCGGGTGCGCCTCAATGCCGATGTGATGCCGCGCCTGCGCGTGCATGACATTTACGCCAATGCCCTGCGCCAGCACAAGGGCGGCGGCAAGGAGTCGTCCAATTACGCGGCGTTGCAACAGCGTTTGCAGGAGGCACGCTGGTTCATCAAGAACATTCAGCAGCGCTTTGACACTATTTTGCGGGTCAGCAATGCCATTGTGGAGCGGCAAAAAAGCTTCTTCATGCACGGTGAGTTGGCCATGCGCCCCCTGGTGCTGCGCGAAATTGCCGACGAGCTGGGTTTGCACGAATCGACCATCAGCCGCGTCACCACCGCCAAGTACATGGCCACGCCCTATGGCACCTTCGAGCTGAAATATTTCTTTGGCTCCGGCCTGGGCACCGACTCGGGCAGCAACGCGTCGAGCACGGCGGTGCGCGCTTTGATCAAGCAATTTATTGGCGCTGAAAGCCCGAAAAAACCGCTGAGCGACAACCAGCTCGCCGAGATGCTCAAAGAGCAGGGCATTGACTGCGCCCGCCGCACAGTGGCCAAATACCGTGAAGGCCTGCGCATCGCCCCGGCCTCCTTGAGAAAAGCCTTGTAATTCAAACCCCCGCGTCTTGGCCTGCATCGCGCAGCCCTTGACGATTCAACCGACCGGACACACCCTTGAACCAACTTCAACTCTTTCTTCCCTGCGCCGCTGGCGTGGAAGACTACCTGGTGCCGGAGGTGCTGCGCATCACCAGTCTGCCGCCGGGTTGCGTGACCAAGCAGCGCGGTGGCGTGGCGGTGCGCACCTCGCTCAATGACGCGATGCTGCTCAATCTGTATTGCCGTCTGGCGCAGCGCGTGCTGGTGCTGGTGAGCTACACCGAATACCGCAGTGAGAACGACCTGTACCGCGCCGCCATGGACGTGCCCTGGGAGCGCTGGTTCACGCCGCGCGAGAGCATCAAGATTGAAGTCACGGCGCAGCACAGCCCGCTCACCTCCTTGAACTTTGCCGCCCTCAAAGTGAAAGACGCGGTGTGCGACCGCTTCCGCGAAGTGGCGGGGGGCGTGCGGCCCAATGTGGACACCCAGTGGCCCGATGTGCGCCTCTACGCCCACCTGACCACCGACAGCTGCTCGCTCTACATCGATACCTCGGGCGAGCCGCTGTTCAAACGCGGCTGGCGGGAAGACAAGGGCGACGCGCCCTTGAAAGAAACCCTGGCCGCTGCCATGCTGGCCGCCAGCGGCTGGGCCGACGGCGACGCCGATCTTCAGCCGCTGTACGACCCTTGCTGCGGCAGCGGCACCATTGCCATTGAGGCGGCGCAAATCGCCTGCAATATCGCGGCCGGTTCGTTGCGCCGCTTTGCCTTTGAAAAATTCGTGCCCTTTCGCCAGCAGGTCTGGAGTGACATGAAAAAACAGGCCGCTGAGGCGGTGGTGAAACCCGAGCCGGGCCAACCGGCGCTGATCTATGGCAGTGATGTGTCGCACCGCATGGTCGACTTTGCCCAGCGCAACGCGCAGCGCGCCGGGGTGGCCGATGTCATCGAGTTTCGCGGTGGCGACGCCTTGCAGCGCCTGCCGCCGATCGAAGGGGGCGGCGTCATGCTGATGAACCCGCCCTATGGCGAACGCATCGGCATTGGCGGCGTGGCCGGCGAGGGGGATCAGGCCCGCTTTGGGGCGCGCGAGTTGGCCGAGACCGAAGACGGCGTGGCCTTCTTCACCCAACTGGCCAGCCACTGGAAGAAAAACTATGCCGGCTGGACCGCCTGGGTGCTCACGCCCGACCTCAAGCTGCCGGCCAAGATGCGCCTGAAAGAATCGCGCCGCGTGCCGATGTGGAACGGCCCGATTGAATGCCGCCTGTTCAAGTTCGATATGGTCAAAGGATCGGCGCGCACCAAATGATCGTGCTCGACACCAACATCGTGCTCGACCTGCTGTTGTTTGCCGACCCGGCCTCACAGCCCCTGCGCCAACTGCTGGCCAGCCGCCAGAAACAATGGGTGGCCACCGTGCCCATGCGCGACGAACTGGCGCGTGTGCTGGATTACCCGCTGCTGTCCGCACGCCTGACTCAGCAGCAACAAACCGCCAGCCAGCTGCTGGCCCTGTGGGACGCGCAGGTGCAGCTGCAACCGGTGGCCAGCAAGGCGCCTTTCACCTGCAAAGATGCCGACGACCAGAAGTTCATCGACCTGGCCGTGGCGCACCGTGCGCCGCTGCTCAGCAAAGACCGGGCCGTGCTGAGCATGACCAAACGGCTTTTGACCCTGGGCGTGGTGGTGGCTTCTGGCTGGGGGGCCATAGCATGAGCGAGCGTTTGTGGATGACGGTGGTTTTGGTGTTGCTGGGCGTGGGCTGGGGCAGTACCCAGTCGCTGGGCAAGATGGCGGTGTCTACCGGCTTTCAGCATTTCGGTTTGATTTTTTGGCAAACCGTGATTGGTGTGGTGGTGCTGGGCGCCGTTAATTTGCTGCGGCGTAAAAGCTTTGCGCTGCCGCCAGAGGGGCTGCGCTTTGCCGTGGTGATTGCGCTGATTGGCACCATCATTCCCAACTCTACGTTTTACATGTCGGTGGCGCATTTGCCCGGCGGCATCATGTCGATTCTGATCTCCACCATTCCGCTGCTGTCTTTTCCCATGGCGGTAGCCCTGGGCACCGACCGCGTGACGCGTGCGCGCCTGCTGGGCTTGTGTTTAGGGCTGGCCGGGGTGGCACTGATTGCCTTGCCCGAGGCCAGTCTGCCCTCGCCAGCCATGGTGGCCTGGCTGCCGGTGGCCTTGATTGGCCCGCTGTTCTACGCCATGGAAGGCAACTATGTGGCCAAGTGGGGAACCGGTGGGATGGACGCCGTACAGGCCATGTTCTGGGCCTCGGCGCTGGGCGCGGTGATGGTGCTGCCCTTGGCTTTGTTCAGCGGCCAGTGGATCAGCCCCATGCCGCCTTACGGCACGCCGGCCCTGGCGCTGCTGCTGTCGTCAGCCTTGCATGCGCTGATGTATGCCGCCTACGTCTGGCTGGCCTCCAAGGCGGGTGCCGTGTTTGCCTCACAGTCGTCTTACATCGTGACTGGCTCGGGCATGCTGTGGGCCATGTTGCTGTTGGGCGAGCGCTTCAGCAACTGGATCTGGGCCGCCATGGCGGTCATGCTGCTGGGCTTGTTCCTGGTGCAGCCGCGTTCGATCAAGCAGCCTGCAGCGTAAAGCGCTGGCCGCTGGCCAGTGGCCAGTTGCGCTGGTAAATCATCGGCAAGGTGCTCAGGTTGTCTTGTAATAAGGCGCCGTGCTGCAGCTCGGTGGTCACCAAATGCGCCAGTGAACGCACCTGGCCGTCGGACGTGCGCCGCACAATGTGGTGCGCCGTGATGTCCTGCGGATGCGCCAGTCCGGCGGCTTGCACCAACTCCTTGAGGGCATCGAGCGTCAGCTGGTGAAAGTTGAACACGCGCTCAGCTTTGTCGGTCACCACCAGGGCCTGCTGGCGCAGCGGATCCTGCGAGGTCACGCCGGTGGGGCAGGCGCCGGTGTGGCAGTGTTGGGCCTGGATGCAGCCCAGCGCAAACATGAAGCCGCGCGCACTGTTGCACCAGTCCGCGCCCAGCGCCATGAGGCGCGCAATATCAAAGGCGCTCACCACCTTGCCGGCACAACCGATCTTGATTTTTTTGCGCAAGCCTGCGCCCCGCAGCGTGTTATGTACCAGCAGCAGACCCTCTTGCATGGGCGAGCCCACGTGGTCAGTAAATTCCAGCGGCGCCGCGCCAGTGCCGCCCTCGGCCCCGTCCACCACAATGAAGTCGGGGGTGATGCCGGTCTCCAGCATGGCTTTCACCAGCGCAAACCACTCCCATGGGTGGCCAATGCAGAGTTTGAAGCCGGTGGGCTTGCCGCCCGACAGTTCACGCAGACGGGCAATGAAATGCATCATCTCCACCGGCGTGGAAAACGCGCTGTGGGCCGCTGGCGATACGCAGTCCACCCCCACCGGTACGCCGCGCGCATCGGCAATCTCAATAGTCACCTTGGGGCCTGGCAGCACGCCGCCGTGGCCGGGCTTGGCGCCCTGGCTGAGCTTGAGCTCAATCATTTTGACCTGGGGTTCGCAGGCGTTGGCGGTGAAGCGCTCGGCGCTGAAAGTGCCATCGTCGTTGCGGCAGCCAAAGTAGCCCGAGCCAATTTCCCAGGTCAGGTCGCCGCCATGGACGCGGTGGTGCACCGAGATGGAGCCTTCGCCCGTGTCATGCGCAAAACCGCCGCGTTTGGCGCCGGCGTTGAGCGCCAAAATAGCGTTGGCGCTCAAGGCCCCAAAGCTCATGGCCGAGATGTTGAACACACTGGCCTGGTACGGCTGCGCGGTATCTGGGCCAATGGTGATGCGAAAGTCGTGCGATGCCAGTTGGGTGGGTGCCATCGAGTGGTTCAACCATTCGTAGCCCTCGCTGTAGACGGCCAGTTGGGTGCCAAACGGCCGCTTGTCAGACTCGCCCTTGGCACGCTGGTACACCAGCGAGCGCTGGGCACGCGAGAACGGCGTGGCCTCGCTGTCACTTTCAATAAAGTACTGGCGAATCTCCGGACGGATGAACTCCAGCATGAAGCGCAGGTGACCAATGACGGGGTAGCTGCGCAGAATGGCGCGCTTGGTTTGGCGCAAGTCGTACATGCCCGTGGCCAGCAGCCCGGCAAACAGCACCAACCAAAGCCCGCCCGAGCCAAAAACCACCAGGGCAAACAGGCTCAGCAGCAAGCCGAAACCGCAGGCCGCCAAGGGCATAAAGCGAACGGGAAAAATGGAATCAAGGAACTTCAGCATCAAGGGTCTCCGGCGCAAGGCGCGTGATTAGGTATCGGATGCACAGGGCAAGGCAAAATGGGGGTATTCCCGTATCACAAAGACACGTATGACCAGCCCCGAGACTCTCGCCCCCTTAAGCCCTGAAGCGTTTGACGAGATTGACGCCATTCTCGACGACTTGCGCACCCGCTACGACGAAACCCCGCAGTGGGAGTTTTGCGAAGGCTTCATGGCCGCCCTGATTTGCTGCCGCCGCCCCATTCCCGTGTCGGAATACCTGCCGGTGTTGCTGGGCATCGGAGGCGATGAGGCACCAGCAGCGGAAGATGAGATCACTGACGACGAAGGCTCGTTTGCCGACGCCGCGCAGGCTAGCCGCTTCATGGCGCTGTGGACCCAGCGCTGGAACGAAGTGGCTGCCGCCCTGAATGTGTCCATCGAGTCGCTGGACGACGACAACGCCTACCACCCCGAGGTGATGGACGTGCGCGGCGCCATTGCCGCATTGCCCGAGGACGAGCGCGCCACCATGGCCGGCGAAGACATTCCGTCGTTTGGCCAGGTTTGGGCCCTGGGTTTCATGTTTGCGGTTGAGGCCTGGCCCGACGAATGGGCCGCCCCACGTGACAAGGAAGCCGTCAAGTGGCTGGATGCCGCGCTGGAGTCCATCGTGGCCCTGACCGAAGACGACACCGACGCGCCCACGCTGTCGGTGTTTGACGACGATGGCCCGCCGAGCGTCAGTACCCAGCGCATCAACGCCTTTGCCGACGCGCTGTGGGCCGTCTACGACCTGCGTGAACTGTGGCGCAACTTTGGCCCGCGTGTACAAACTGTGCACGCTGTAGCCACCCCCGGGCGCAATGACGTCTGCAGCTGCGGCAGTGGTAAAAAATACAAGAAATGCTGCGGCGCCTGAGCCACAACGCAACCGTCTTCACTTCATAACGAATCAACCCCCGGCGCCACCGCGCGCCACAACACCAAGGAAAAACAGCACATGGGCGCGCAATGGAAAGCTAAAGGCAAAGAACTGGCGGCCAACGCCAAGGGTAAATTGTTTGGCCGCTTGGCCAAGGACATCATGATTGCCGCGCGCAGCGGCGCTGACCCGGCCTCCAACTCCCGCTTGCGCCTGGTGGTGGAGCAGGCGCGCAAAGTCTCCATGCCCAAAGACACGCTGGAGCGCGCCATCAAGAAGGGCGCGGGCCTGACCGGCGAAGCGGTCAACTTTGAGCACGTGATCTACGAAGGCTTTGCGCCGCACCGCGTGCCCGTCATGATTGAATGCCTGACCGATAACGTGAACCGCACGGCGCCCGAAATGCGCGTGCTGTTTCGCAAGGGCCAGATGGGCACGTCCGGTTCGGTGTCCTGGGACTTTGACCACCTCGGCATGATTGAAGCCGAGCCCGCCGTGGCCGGCGCCGACCCCGAGCTGGCCGCCATCGAAGCCGGCGCGCAAGACTTTGAGCCCGGCGAAGACGAGGGCAACACCTTGTTCCTCACCGACCCCGCCGACCTCGACCTGGTCAGCCGCGCGCTACCCGCCCACGGCTTCACCGTGCTGTCCACCAAACTCGGCTACCAAGCCAAGAACCCGGTCGACCCGGCCAACCTGACGCCAGAACAACTGGAAGAAGTCGAAGCCTTCCTCGCTGCCATTGACGGCAACGAGGACGTGCAAAACGTCTACGCCGGCTTGGCGGCGTAAGCAGCGGTTACAAGCGGTTCAGTCGACTGAACCGTTCGTCACTTTACGTCCAAGCGCAGGTCTATACACACACCTGCATGGTCGCTGGGCAATACCCCTGTGCATGCATCGACGTGGTTCAGCACCACGCGAGCGCCTGCCCATTGAACCGAGTGTCGTCCAGCAAACAAGAGGTGGTCCAGGTCTGAGTCCGCGCCGTCTTTGTTGCGGTGTGTAATCTTCACAGCCCCGCCAGCGGCTTGGTAAGCGTCCTGCCAGGGCCCGAATGGGCTTGCCAAAGTCTGCAGGTCTAGCTCGGGTAATGGCGCGTTGAAGTCCCCACAGATAAATTGCAAGTCAGTGTCACTGTGGCCGGCCAGGGTTTTCGACAGGGCGTGTAATTGCTGCTGCCGCAGTGCAGTGCCGCTGCCCCCAGTATCTCTACCGCTTCAACTTGCAGCGACCAGACTTAGGGGGTGTAGGTCTTTTCTAGTGTGCCAAATTATTCCATTACCCGAGCGTTCATCAGGTTGGACAATAGCCCATCGTTAATTGGAGCCACCACCATGCACCCCCAGCGACACATCCACACCCGCACCGCCGGCCAGCGCCATGGCCCCATCACGCGCCTGATGAGCCCGGGCGACCTGGGCCAGTTGCTCAAGCCTTTTGTGTTTCTGGACTACGTAGACGTGCCTGGTGGCACTGGGCCTAATTTTGGTTTTCACCCGCATTCGGGCATTGCCACTTTGACCTATCCGCTGTCGTTTGACATTGAGCATGAAACCTCCAGCGGCCAGGTGGATGTGGTGCAACGCGGTGGTGTGGAATGGGTGGTGGCCGGTGGCGGCATTTGGCACAAGGCGAAAGCCTTGAACGGGGGTGGCGTGCTGCAAGCTTTTCAGATGTGGTTCGCCTTGCCGCCCACGCATGAGACGGCGCCAGCCTCGGCCGAGTTCATTCAGCCGCAGCAGGTGCCCGTGTCTGGGCCGGTGCGTGTGTTGCTGGGCAGTTATGGTGCCGCCCGCAGCCCGGTGCCCGCGCCACTGGACGCCAACTGCCTGTGGGTGCAACTGAAAGACGGCGAAGCCTGGACTTACACGCCGCCTGCTAGCCATACCGTGGCCTGGGTGTTTGCGCAATCGGGCCAATTGCAGGTCAGCGGCCAAACGCTGGTGCGCGAACTGGCGGTGTTTGAAGAAGGCACGGGCGAACTGACGATGCAGGCCCAGGGCGACTGCGCTTTCTTGCTCGGCTCTGCTGCCAAACGGCTTGAAGACCTGGTGTTGGGGCCGTACTCGGTGCACAGCACGCCAGCCGCGCTGGCGGCCGGCCACCAGCGCATTCAGGCTCTGGGGACGCAGTTGCAGGCGCAAGGGCGTTTGGGTTAGCGCCGGCGCCCATCTTGGCGTGCCGATGCTAGGGACGGAGTGCCTAAGTTCGCTCCAGTTGCTGACGTATAAATTGCGCCGTGGTCTTTAGCGCGGCCCGCGCTTCCGGTAAGAACCGGGCAAACACAGGAAAAGCATGCAGGGTCTTGGGCCAGGCCCGGTACTGCACTTGGCCGCCTTGTGCCTGCAATTTTTGCTGCAGGCGCTGGGCATCGCCCAGCAGAATTTCGGTCGTGCTGGCGATGATCAGGCCCGGCGGCAGCCCGGCCACACTGCCCAATAGCGGCGAGAGTCGCGCATCGTTGGGGGCGCGCCCTGGCGCATACAGGGCTACCGCGTCATGCAGCACTTGCTGGGTCAGCATGGCATCGGTCCGGGCATTGGCGGTGTAGCTGGGGCCTTGGTTAGTTAGATCGAGCCAGGGGGAGAACAGGAAAAATGCTTGCGGCAGTGGCAGACCTGCGTCGCGAATGGCTTGTAGCGTGGCCAATGTGATATTGCCACCAGCGCTGTCACCGCCCATCACGATCTGCGTGGCGGCCGTGCCTTGCAGCAGCAGCGCGCGGTACACGGCCAGGGCGTCATCCAGTGCCGCCGGGAATGGGTGTTCAGGTGCTAGGCGATAGTCCACCATCAGCAGGCGCACCTGGGCAAGGTCTGCCAGCTGCGCGGCCATGTCACGGTGGCTGTTGGGCCCGCCCATGACAAAAGCACCGCCATGAAAGTACACGCAGACCGGGCCTTTGGCGACGTTGGCCAGGCTTTTCGGCGTGATCCATTCAACGGGAACGCTCGCTAGTTCGCCCGACTGAACGCTGATGTGGGCTTTGACCCGGCTGCGGTCTTTCGCCATGAATCGGCGCTGGCGTTTGAAGCGGTGCTCGGGGCTGAGCTTTCTGAGCGAGTTTTGATTCCATTGAATCAAGACTTGAAGGAAAAAATTTTGCAGGCTCACCGGTTGCTCTCCGTCAGGTAGTCGTTAGCGTTGAAGCGGGCCAGCCGCCAGCGCATGTAATAGGTGGTCCACGGCCAGTTGGTGCTGTTGCGGCCATTCTTGTCAATGAAGTAGCTGCTGCAGCCACTGTTCCAGACGCTGCGCTGCAAGGACTGTTGAAGCAACAGGTTGTAACGTGCCGATTTCACCGGGTCCACCGCGATGGTGGCCAAGGATTTTTTGCGGGCGGTGAGCACGGCAGAGCCAATGAACTTCAATTGCGCCTCAAGAATCACAAACGCCGAGGTGAAGCTGTACAGGTTGGGGCCAAAGGTCAGAAAGAGGTTGGGGCAGTCTGGCGTCATGGTGCCAAAGTAGGCCTGCGGAGAACCTTGCCATTGCGTGCTGAGCAGTTGGCCGCTGGCGCCCACAATGTGCTGCGCAATGGGCGGGTTGGCCACCTCAAAGCCGGTGGCAAAAATGAGGGCGTCCACTTCTGCACTGGCACCGTTGCTGGCGACCACCGTTTGGCCTTGAATGCGGGCAACGCCCGGCAGCACCTCCACCTGCTTGTGCGCCAGCGCGCGGTACCAGGTGTTGGACATCAAAATGCGTTTGCAACCGATAGAAAAGTCAGGGGTCACCTGGGCCTTGAGCGCGGGGTCTTGAATACTGCGTTGAATATGTCGCAGCCCAACGCCTTGCAGGCGCTTGAGCAGGGCCGGGTACTTTAGGCAGGCGTTGAGCAATTCAAACTGCTGGTAAAGCAGCCAGCGCAGCCCCGACTGAACCACCGGCAAGCGTTTGAAAATGTTCTGCCAGCGTGGCGAAATGGCCGCATCCATTTTGGGTAAAACCCAGGGTGCGGTACGTTGAAAAAGTGACAGCCGCTGGACTTGCGTATGAATTTTTGGAACGAATTGAATGGCAGAAGCCCCGGAGCCAATCACTGCCACCCGTTGTTGGGTCAAGTCATAGGCATGGTTCCACTGGGCTGAGTGAAAGCGCGTGCCGGTGAAGGTGTCCAGCCCCGGTATGTCGGGGACGATGGGCGTGTGCATGGGGCCGCAAGCCATCACCACGAACTTGGCGGTGTAGGTGCCGGCGCTGGTCTCCAGCAGCCAATGTTTTTTATCCACCAGCCAGCGGGCCATGCGCAGCTCGGTCTGCAGACGAACCAAGGGCAGCACGCCAAAACGGCGCGCCGTGTCCTCGGTGTACTGTTTGATTTCTGCCTGCGTGGCGAACCACCGGCTCCAGTGCGGATTGGGGGCAAACGAGTAAGAGTAAAGCGCGGAGGGAACATCGCAGCCGCAGCCGGGGTAGTTGTTGTCACGCCAGACGCCGCCAATGGCCGCAGCTTTTTCCAGCACCAACAGGTCAATGCCCTGCGCCCGCAGTTGGATGGCCGCACCGAGGCCGGCAAACCCGGCGCCCACGATGATGACTTCATGGTGGGTGAGCGTGGTTGCGGACTCAGCGGCGGGTGCAGTTGAAGACCTGGGCATGGATGGAGCGGTTGATGTAATTGCTGAATTGCAGAAGAACGTAGGCTGTCAAAGGCAGCAGCTTAAATCATAGGCAGCAGTCAGCCGCTCGCCTAACGCCTTAGTCACGTGGGTGACCTGCGCGTTTAATAGGACGCTGGCTATACCGCCACGGCCTTGTGGTTTTTTTGGAGCGAGTACATGAGGCAAGCCTATGAAGCGCAGGCACTGCTGTGGGTGCTTGGACTGATGTGTGATCAAGCCGTCTGGGCGCCGCTGCAGGGCGTGGCCTTGCTGTGCGAGAGGGTAACCTTGGCTATCATTGAAGACGCACCAGCCCCGAACCCGGCGGCTTAGCCCAATTTTTCAGTAACCCATGGATTGAAGGATGGTCATGTTTGCAAAAAACGCCTGGTATGTTGCCGCTACGTCAGCCGAGCTGCAGGCCAAGCCCCTGGGCCGAATGATCTGCAGCGAGCGCATCGTTTTTTACCGTGGTGAAGAAAACCGCGTGGCGGCCCTGGAAGATTTTTGCCCGCACCGGGGCGCGCCCTTGTCGCTGGGCACCGTCTGCGAAGGCAAGCTGGTGTGTGGCTACCACGGCCTGGAGATGGGCTGCGATGGCAAGACGGTGGCCATGCCCGGTCAGCGCGTGGGTGGTTTCCCGGCGATTCGCAGCTATCCGGTGGCCGAGCGCTACGGTTTTATCTGGGTCTGGCCAGGCCAGGCCGACCTGGCCGACCCCGCCACCATTGCGGTCCAGGCATGGCACGACAACCCTGAGTGGGCTTTTGGGGGCGGCATGTACCACATCGATTGCGGATACCGGCTGATGGTGGACAACCTGATGGACCTGACGCACGAAACCTATGTGCACGCCAGCAGCATTGGACAAAAGGAAATTGACGACACGCCCTGCAAGACGACGGTGGAAGGCGACACGGTGGTGACCAGCCGTTTCATGAACGGCATTGAAGCGCCGCCGTTTTGGAAGCAGGCCCTGCGCGGGCACGGACTGGCCGATGACGTGCCGGTGGACCGCTGGCAAATTTGCCGCTTCACGCCGCCCAGCCACGTGATGATTGAAGTGGGCGTGGCGCACGCCGGCAAGGGCGGTTACGACGCGCCCAACGAGCACAAGGTGTACAGCGTGGTGGTGGACTTCATCACCCCTGAAACTGAAACTTCTATCTGGTATTTCTGGGGCATGGCGCGCAAGTTCAACCCCCAGGACCAGGCCTTGACAGCCGCCATTCGCGAAGGCCAAGGCAACATCTTCAGCGAAGATCGGGCCATGCTGGAACGCCAGCAACAAAATATGCTGGCCTGGCCCGGACGTGCGCTGCTCAAGCTCAACATTGATGCCGGTGGCGTGCAGGCCAGAAAAATCATGGACCGCCAGGTGGCGCTAGAACATACGTCGGCCTCTGGTGCTGCAACAACGGCTGGTTCCAGCCTTGTCCCCGTCGCACCCTGATGTCGATGCTGCCGATCAGCCCACCCCTCACCAAGGCAGCGCCGTCCCGTCGTGGTTGAAGAAGCCGCCTGAGTCGGCCGGTTGCAGTTGCGCCAGCACGGTCAGCAGGCGCTGCGCTGCCACTTGCGGCGAGACCACGGACAAGCCGGTTTTTGCAAACGGCGCAGACAGGTCGCTGTGTACCGTGCCGGGATGCAGCGCCACGCACAGGGCGTGTGGTTGGCGGCGCTGGAGTTCAATGGCGGCGGTGCGCACCAATTGGTTGAGCGCGGCCTTGCTGGCGCGGTAGCTGTACCAGCCGCCCAGGCGGTTGTCGCCAATGCTGCCTACCTTGGCAGACAGGGTGGCCAGCACACTTGGACCGGTCGCGCTGAGTAACGGCAAAAAGTGTTTCATCAGCAGCGCCGGGCCGATGGCGTTGAGGGCGAAGACGCGGGCCATCTGGCTGGGATCGATCTGGCGCCAGCTTTTTTCGGGCTGGTGCTGGCTGTCGTGCAAAAAACCGGTGGCGTCTATCACCAGCCGCAGCGGCAGGCCCGTGCTTGCCACCTGCGCGGCAGCCGCGGCGATGCTGGCCTCGTCCAGCAAATCCAGCGCAGGTTGCGATTGGCGCGACAAACCCAGGACCTGGGCAAAGCGTGTATCGGTTTGCAGTTGCTGCACCAGGGCTGTACCCAGTGCGCCGCTGGCGCCAATCACCACGGCCAGGCCATCACTTGACGCGTTGGTGTTCAAGGTTCAGTGTCCGGTTGGGGTTGGCATGAAAAACGCTGCCAATTGCGCCGCCGTGTCTTGTGGCAACTCTTCGGGAATGAAATGCCCGGCAGGCAGGGCTAGGCCGGTGACCTGTGCCGCGCACTGCGCCTGCCATAGCGCCAGGGGCTGGAACAGCCGTTGCACCACACCGCGCTCGCCCCACAGCACCAGGGTGTCGCACATGATCTTGCCTAGGCCGTTGGCTTGGGCCGCTCGGCTGTCACGGTCGTGCACCAGGTCGA
>JBIKZP010000217.1:0-4812 GCA_044354655.1 Rhodoferax sp.
CATGGGCTACAGCTACCTCGCTCGTTACTGGGCCGATGTCGGTATGGCCAGCCTGCACCCGCAACATGTGGGCAGTGACAGCAATGTGTGGCGAGGCAACCCGTTGGACCTGGTGCAACGCCTGCAGTCGGCCGCACGTGATGCCGAAGCGCTGGCCCGAGTACTAGACCTGCGCTTTGCCCTGGACCAGGTCCTCGCCTCAGATCAGGGCCGACTGATCGACGTCACCAAAATAGCAGTCGCTGGTCACTCGTATGGCGCGAACACGGCCATGCTCGTTGCGGGTGCGCAGGTGAATACAGACAGTGCAAACCTGGGAGAACTGAGAGATCAGCGAGTCCAGGCCGCAATCCTGATTTCTGCGCCGCCTTTGCTCGGCCAAGGGCCCGCTCAGCAGGTGCTTGGAGCAGTGACCACCCCCACGCTGCATATCACCAGTCTGGAAGACACCATCAACTTACCCGGCTACCGCAGCACGGTCGAGGACCGCATCGCGATCTTTGAGGCCATGAAGCGTTCGCCCAGAACCCTGGCGATCTACAACACAGGTGGGCACAGCATCTTCACCGACCGCACCACCCGCAGCGGTCCCGAAACCAGCGCTCGCATCAAAGGCGCCACGCAAGACCTTTGCACGATCTTCCTGCGTCAGTCGCTACGCTTTGGACAGACCCACCAGGTCAACCCGCAAAGCCCGGCTGAGCACACACCACCGGAATCGAAATCTGCTGCGCTGCCAGACAGCCGCGAACTGCAGCCGGGCCTGCGGCAATGGGTCTATCGGCACAAGGACCTGCTGGATCGATTCGTTACACCGGAAAGCCTGTGACCAATAGGCCTGTCCGCCGATCCTGCTTCGGCCCCCTGAACTTCCGTTCTGACCAAGGCAGGTCGTTTGTATTTCTGGGGACCTGGCGCAGAAAAGTTCGAATCCCCAGCGCTCAAAACCCGCATGGTTGCTGGATTTCCGCAAATGCTCCTGACTTTTTCGGCAAAGTACGGCGACGAGCGAGTTTCGAAATCGGCGTAAGTCGTTGTTCTTGTTGAGTTTTTCGAACTCGCTCAGTCAGGAGCTGCTGAGCAGAACAGCGTCTCAATCTGCATCGTGCCCCTGTGTGAGGCCACTTTCTTCAATCGCTGGTCAGGAGCTGATGGACGAAAGCCCAATCAGATCAACAGCTTGCAGATGACGATTGAAGAATTGAAACTTTGAAGAAAGTTTGCATGGCGGAGAGGGTGGGATTCGAACCCACGGTACCTTGCGGTACGCCTGATTTCGAGTCAGGTACATTCGGCCACTCTGCCACCTCTCCTAATTCGAGTCAGGATTGTATCAGCGGCAAATTCAGCTGGGAATTTGGTGACTTTGAAGTCTCTCCCAGGCCTAAAAAAGTGTTGGCTTTAGCGTCAGACATCAAGCAACCTGATAGAGGTTTCTAGAGGGGAAAAAGAAAAATCCGCACGTCTTTTGAAAGACGGCGGATTTGTATCTGGTGCCCGGGGCCGGAATCGAACCGGCACGCCTTGCGGCGGGGGATTTTGAGTCCCCTGCGTCTACCAATTTCACCACCCGGGCAGGTGCTAGCGAAGAGCGAAATTATGGCACAGTGTGAGGCATGAAATTTCTTACCTTGGAAGTTTCGATTGCAAACAAACCGCCAACTGGATCAAATGGGTGTTTGTTGCATGCGCAGCCCAACCATTTTTGGGGTGACGCCGCGAAAATATTCTTCTCCGTGCTGGCAGACTTGTCACTGCCAACCTTGCCATTAAAGAAAGACTTTCCATGAAACCAGCAGCTGTAGGCGTCCTAAAAATCTCGTTGTTGACTGTTGTGCTGCTGTGCAGCGGATGCGCCGTTGTTGCTGTGGTGGACACGGTGGTGGTGGCTGGGGCAACCGTCGTCAAAACTGCGGTCAAGGCGACTGGCGCAGTGATTGATTCGGTGATACCCGAGCCCAAAAAGTAGAAGTCTCAATCAAGCCTCAACACCAACAGCCCAATGGCAAGGTAAAAACTGAAATATGGCACAGTGTGGGCTATGAAATATCCCACCCTCGAAGATTCCATTGGAAAAACCCCGCTGGTTAGATTGCAGCGTATTGCGGCCGCTGAAAACGAACTGCGCTCAAACGTAATTTTGGGCAAGCTAGAAGGCAACAACCCGGCGGGTTCGGTCAAGGACCGGCCAGCTTTGTCCATGATTCGGCGGGCACAGGAGCGCGGTGAGGTCAAGCCGGGCGATACCTTGATCGAGGCTACTTCTGGCAACACGGGCATTGCGCTGGCTATGGCGGCGGCCATCATGGGCTACAAAATGGTTTTGATCATGCCGGAGGACCTGTCCATTGAGCGGGCGCAAACCATGAAGGCGTACGGCGCAGAGTTGATCTTGACACCCAAGAGTGGCGGCATTGAGTACGCGCGTGACCTGGCGCAGCAAATGCAGCAGGACGGCAAAGGCCTGGTGCTGGACCAGTTTTCCAACCCCGATAACCCGCGCATTCATTACGAGACCACAGGCCCTGAAATTTGGGCTGACACGCACGGTGAGATCACGCATTTTGTCAGTGCCATGGGCACGACGGGCACCATCACGGGGGTGTCGCGTTTTCTGAAAGAGCAGAACCCGAAGGTCAAGATTGTGGGCGTGCAGCCGCATGAAGGCTCGCGGATTCCTGGCATACGCAAGTGGCCGCAAGAATACCTGCCCAGCATTTACAACGCTGCCAATGTTGACGAGTTGCGCTTTGTTAGCCAGCAAACAGCCGAAGACATGTGCCGCCGTTTGGCGCGTGAAGAAGGTATTTTTGCTGGCATATCGGCCGCCGGGGCCTGTGCTGTGGCCCAGGAAATTGCGCGTGAAACCACCAACGCCACCATTGTGTTCATCGTCTGTGACCGCGGTGACCGCTACCTCTCCACCGGCGTGTTTCCCGCCTGATTCAAGAAAAAAGGTTTTCCCCATGACGCAGCATTTCAAGTTTTGCCCGCATTGCGCCACCGCCCTTGAGTTCATTTCAGCGTTGGAGGACGGGGGTGAAAAAGAGCGCCTGCGCTGTGTGGCTTGTGGCTTCACGCACTGGAACAACCCGACCCCCGTGCTTGCGGCGGTGATTGAGTACAACGGGCAGATTTTGCTAGCGCAAAACGCGGCCTGGTCGGGCAAGATGTTTGCGCTGATCACGGGCTTTATGGAAGCGGGTGAAACGCCACAGGGGGGTATCAGCCGAGAAATCAAGGAAGAAACCAACCTGGAAACCAGTGCGTTGGACCTGATTGGTGTGTACGATTTTCAGCGCATGAACCAGATCATCATTGCCTACCACGCGGTGTGCCACGGCGAGGTCAAGCTCTCCCCCGAGTTGGTGGATTACCGCCTGTATGACTTTGACCAGGTCAAGTGCTGGCCGGCGGGGACGGGCTACGCGCTGGCAGACTGGCTGCGTACCCAAGGGCATGAGCCGCAGTTCATTGAGTTTCCCAAACGCAGTTAAGCGCTTCTGTTTGAACGTTTCATCGTCTGTAACTTCTTAGAATCGCAGGCACTCCAAGGAGCATTAATGCACATCGACAAAGAACTCGATACGCGAGGCCTGAACTGTCCGCTGCCCATTCTGAAAGCCAAAAAGGCACTGACCGACATGCTCAGCGGCCAGTTGCTACGGGTGGTGTCTACCGATGCCGGCTCACTGCGCGATTTCCAGGCCTTCGCCAAACAAACCGGCAATGAGTTGGTGGAGCAGCAAACGGTGGGCGCTGACTACATCCACGTGATGCGGCGACGCTGAGGCTGCTTAGGCTGATTAGGCCCTGCATCGCCTCGGCCTACGCTTAACCCAGCCGTGCCAATTGGTCTTTGACTTTGGAGACCGTGGCTACAAAGTCAGCCATGCGTTGGCGTTCTAGGTCAATCACTGCGGCAGGCGCGCGGGCCACGAAGGACTCGTTGCTTAGCTTGCCTTCGGTTTTGACAATCTCACCCTCTAGTCGTGCGAGCTCCTTACCCAGACGAAGCTTCTCCGCCGCCACGTCAATTTCCATGTGCAGGCAAATGCGTGACTGGCCGACCACCGCCACTGGGGCCGCTTGTGCGGCATCGGCCCAGGCGGCTTCGTCGTCAAACACGCGTACTTCGTTCAGTTTGGCAAGGGCTTGCAACACCGGTGCGGACTGGCGCAAAAAGGCGGCCTCATCGGCGTTGCTGGCAATCACAAACAAGGGCAGGCGAGTGGCGGGTGACACGCTCATCTCGCCGCGCAAATTGCGGCAGGCGTCCACCAGCAGTTTGAGTTTGCCCACATAGGCCATGGCGGCTTCGTCAATGCGATCGGGTTGGCTCACAGGGTAGTGGGCAATCGACACGGATTCACCGGCACGGCCCGCCACGGGCGCCACTTTTTGCCACAGCGCTTCGGTAATGAAGGGGATAACCGGGTGGGCCAAGCGCATGATGGTCTCCAGTGTGCGGATCAGGGTGCGACGGGTGGCGCGTTTTTGCGCGTCGCTGCCCGTTTGAATCTGCACCTTGGCAATTTCAAGGTACCAGTCGCAAAACTCGTTCCAGACAAAGTCGTAAATGCTGCTGGCCACATTGTCCAGGCGGTAGTCTTCAAAGCCGCGTGTGACATCGGCCTCCACTTTTTGCAGTAGCGAGCTGATCCAGCGGTCGCTGGCGCTAAAGTCCAGATAGCCCTCTGCTGAGCCGCCGGCCTCGCACTCTGCCTTGGTGTGCTCGCGCAGGCCGCAGTCCTGGCCTTCGCAGTTCATCAGCACAAAGCGGGTGGCGTTCCAGAGCTTGTTGCAGAAGTT
>JBIKZP010000218.1:0-4811 GCA_044354655.1 Rhodoferax sp.
CCGCCGCAGTGGTCAAGACCAAGGCGCCGGCATGAGCGGTGAGTTGTCTCAAAAGCCGGTGCGACAAGCCTCGTTTTGGCGCAGCGTCAAGATGGTGGCCTGGTCTTTTGTGGGCATAAGAAAAAACAGCGAGTTTGTAGAAGACATGGCCCGCGTCAACCCCCTTCACATCATTGTGGTGGGCATTGGTGCAGCCATGGTGATGGTGGTTAGTTTGGTAGTCCTGGTGAATTGGGTCGTGGCCAAATAAGGCCCGCCTGGCACCTGATCAAGATAGAAGTGAATCGATAGGAATGGATTTGACATGAGTTCAACAGCACACGGCACAACACCTTACTACTTTGTACCCCAGCCCTCCCGGCATCCCGCGATGGCGGCACTGGGTCTGTTTTTCGTCATCCTTGGCGCCGGCCAGTGGATCAATGGCTCCAACTGGGGCAAATATGCCCTGGCCTTTGGCATGGTCTGGTTCTTGGGCGTGTTGTACCAGTGGTTCAGCGAGGCTGTGGGCGAGAGCGAAAGCGGGCAGTACAGCCGCAAGATTGATTTGTCCTTCCGCTGGAGCATGAGCTGGTTCATCTTCTCAGAAGTGATGTTCTTCGGCGCCTTCTTCACGGCCTTGTGGTGGGCCCGTTCGCACTCGGTACCTACGTTGGGCAGTCTTGAAAATGCGTTGCTCTGGCCAGACTTCAAAGCCGTCTGGCCCAGCCTGGCCGCCGGTGTCACCGCCTCACCCGCTGGCATTGTTGAGCCCTTCACCACCATGACCCCGTTCTGGTTGCCCACCATCAACACAGCTTTGTTGTTGACTTCGGGCGTAACCCTGACGATTGCTCACCACGCCCTGCTTGTCAGCAATCGCAGCAAAACCTTGACTTTCATGTGGCTCACTGTGCTGCTGGGTATCGTGTTCCTGGTTGTGCAGGGCTATGAGTACTACCACGCTTACCATGACCTCAACCTCAAGTTGACCTCTGGCGTGTATGGTTCCACCTTCTTCATGCTCACGGGTTTTCACGGCTTCCACGTGTTTGTGGGCATGCTGATGCTGTTGTTTATCACCCTGCGGTTGCAAAAAGGCCATTTCACGGCTGACAAGCACTTCGGCTTTGAAGGTGCCGCCTGGTACTGGCACTTTGTGGACGTGGTTTGGCTGGGCCTCTACGTTCTGGTTTACTGGATGTAACAAACTGTCGGTCTGTTAGACCGAGCGCAAAAAAGGCACCGCGCGGTGCCTTTTTCCATTCTGAGGGTGCGCCCGCCAAGTTAGGTGGCAAGACCCGGATGGCAGGGCTTATTGGCCAGCCCCAATGCCCGTGGGATGCAAGTAGCCCAGCTTCCAGGCCAGCAAAACGGACAGGAACAGCACAATGGAGAGACCCACCCGCATGGCCAGGGCGACGGCCATTTTGTTGCCCTTGGCGCCGGATTTCATCATGAAGAACATGGCTGTTCCAAGACTAGCGACAATCGCGATAAACGCAGTGATGACTAAATATTTCATAGATAGGATTATCTCGTGAACGCACGCTGGAAGTTTGGCCTGATCACGGCTGTGGCGCTGCTGTCTATTTTCGTCACGCTGAGCCTGGGGCGTTGGCAGTTGGGCCGGGCCGCACAAAGGCAGGCCTTGCAGAACAGCACAGAGGCCCAAGGGCAACTCACCCGTCTTGACGCGCCTGCGCTAATCGCATCAACCGATGCCCTGCGCGATGTGCACCGCCGAGTGCTGTTACGCGGGCAGTGGCTGGGGCAGCACACGGTCTTGCTTGACAACCGGCAGATGAATGGCAAGGTGGGTTACTACGTGGTGACGCCCTTGCAACTCGAAGGTGAGGCGGCTGTCGTGCTGGTGCAGCGGGGCTGGCTGGCGCGTAATTTTTTGGACCGCAATGCGACCCCCCAGGTTGACACCCCGGTGGGTGTGGTGACCCTAGAAGGCCGCATTGCCCCGCCCCCGTCCAAGTTATACGAACTCGGTAGCTCGAGCGAGGGCCTCATCCGGCAAAATATCGACCTGGCCAGTTTCAAGGCTGAGACCGGTGTGCCGCTCTTGAATGTGTCTGTGCAGCAAACGGGCGCCCTCTCTGAGGGTCTGTTGCGCGAGTGGCCGGTGCTGGGCTCCGGCGTTGACAAACACTACGGCTATGCCTTTCAGTGGTTTGCACTGAGTGGCTTGATTGCAATTCTTTATGTCTGGTTTCAAATTGTTAGACGATTCATCTTCCCCCGGCGCCGCTAAGTCTGTTCCTGCAGCACCTTCTGCTGACCACGCACTGGGTCTGACGGTGCACGCCATGCCGGCACCCGAGCAAACCCTGCCCACCGCTGAGCAGCGCACTGGCATGGGCCGCTGGAAAATGTTGATGGTGTTTTTGGTGTGTGCCGCACCGGTGGTGGCTTCTTACATCACCTATTACGTCGTCCGGCCAGAAGGGCGGCGCAACTTTGGCGAGTTGATTACCCCCCAGCGGCCCTTGCCCGATGCCCGTGCTGTCACCCTCGACGGCACATCTATGGCGCTGCAAGCGCTGCGCGGCCAGTGGCTGCTGGTCAGCGTGGGTGCGGCCGCTTGCGACAAACTGTGCAGCGAGCACCTGTACTTGCAACGCCAGATGCGCGAAAGCCTGGGCAAAGAAAAAGACCGCCTCGATTGGGTCTGGTTGCTGGCCGACGATGCGCCTGTGCCTGATGCCCTCCAGCCCGCCCTCAAAGGCGCCACCGTCTTGCGCCTGCCACCTGCCGTGCTGAACAACTGGCTTGCACCGGCCGTCGGTCACCAACTGTCTGAGCATCTGTATGTGGTTGACCCGATGGGCAACTGGATGATGCGCTTTCCGGCCGCGCTGAACCGCAACGGTGCTGCACAGGCCAAGCGCGACCTTGAGCGTCTGCTGCGCGCCTCGGCTTTCTGGGACCAGCCCGGGCGCGAACCCAAGCCCAAGCCTTGACAGCACCCTAACCATGATGGCCGTGTTTGATTTTCTGGATGCCTCGCCCTTGCTGCGCGTGATGGGGCTTGGCCTGCTGATCGCGTTGCTGCCCTTGGGCTGGGTGGCGCTGCGCAATAAAGCGGCCACGCCCTTGCGCCGGCACCAGGTGCTGACCCTGCTCACGCTGTTTCTTACCTTCGACCTGATTTTGTTTGGCGCCTTTACCCGCCTGACGGACTCTGGCCTGGGCTGCCCCGACTGGCCGGGCTGCTACGGGAGCGCCAGCCCCATGGGTGCTTCAGCCGCCATCGCAAGCGCGCAGGACGCCATGCCCACGGGCCCAGTCACCCATGGCAAAGCCTGGATTGAAATGATTCACCGCTATCTGGCCACCAGCGTTGGCGTGCTCATTCTGGTGCTGGCCGTGGGCAGTTGGCGGCGCTGGCGCAAGGCCGCAGTTGCCGACCCCGCCGATGCGCCCTGGTGGCCGCTGCTGACCTTGTTCTGGGTCTGTGTGCAGGGTGCGTTTGGTGCGCTGACGGTCACCATGAAATTGTTCCCGGCCATCGTTACCCTGCACCTCATGGGGGGACTGGGGTTGCTGGCCATGTTGGGCGTACAGGCGGCACGCTCAAGCCTGCGCAACGCACAGCGTGCGCCCGTGGATTTGAAGCCGAGCTTGCGCGTTTTCCTTTGGCTGGTGCTGCTTCTGTTGGCCGTGCAAGTCGCGCTGGGTGGCTGGGTCAGCACCAACTACGCGGTGTTGGCCTGCTCGGACTTTCCCACCTGCCAAAACAGCTGGTGGCCGGACATGAACTTCACCCAGGGCTTTGAACTGTGGCGCGGCCTGGGCCTGACCGGTCAGGGCGAGCACATCAGTTTTGCAGCACTCACCGCCATCCACTGGACCCACCGCATGATGGCCTTTGTGGTGCTGCTGTTGTTGGGTGCGCTCGCCTGGCAACTCAACCGCGTGCGCCCCTTGCGCATGCACTCGCGCTGGCTGGCCTTTTTAACCGCCTTGCAGTTGGCCACCGGCCTGAGCAACGTGGTGCTGGGCTGGCCACTGGTTGCTGCTGTTTTGCATACAGGGGGCGCGGCCGCCCTGGTGCTGGTGATGGTGTGGGCGCTGGCCGCCAGCCAGGCTGCACCGCCTATTGTTCCGAAACTTTCCGACCCGAGACCGCCTGCATGAGTGCCCAATCCCTTCCCGCTTCCACGCCCCTGTCCGTGTTTCGGCAGTTTCATGCGCTGACCAAGCCCCGCGTTATCCAGCTCATTGTGTTTTGCGCGCTCATTGGCATGGTGCTGGCCGTGCCGGGCGTGCCCAACATGGCCGAGATACGGTTGGCCTTGCTTGCCTGCCTGGGCATTTGGCTGGTGGCCGCCGCCGCTGCCGCCTTTAACTGCATTGTCGAAAAAGGCATTGACGCCAAGATGAAGCGCACGGCCTGGCGCCCCACCGCCAAAGGCGAACTGGCCGACTGGCAAACCTTGCTGTTCTCGGGCATTTTGTGCACGCTGGGCTCGGTGTTGCTGTACGTCTGGGTTAATCCGCTCACCATGTGGCTGACCTTTGCCACCTTTGTGGGCTACGCCGTGATCTACACCGTCATTCTCAAGCCGCGCACGCCGCAAAACATCGTGATTGGCGGCGCCTCTGGTGCCATGCCTCCGGTGCTGGGCTGGGCGGCCATGGCCGGCAACGTCGGCCCCGAGCCGCTGATTTTGTTCTTGATTATTTTTTTGTGGACGCCGCCTCACTTCTGGGCGCTGGCTCTGTACCGCGTGGAGGACTATCGAAAATCCGGCCTGCCCATGCTGCCCGTGACCCATGGCAATGCCTTCACCCGGCTGCAAATACTGCTCTACACCATC
>JBIKZP010000013.1:0-15404 GCA_044354655.1 Rhodoferax sp.
GCGCACCGGCAGAAGATTACCGATGGCTCGGCCACGGCCAGAGCGATCGATTACAGCCTCAAGCGCTGGGGGGCGCTCACGCGCTTTGTGGATGACGGGCATTTGCCGATCGATAACAACCATATCGAGAATCAAATCCGGCCCATCGCCATTGGGCGGAACAATTGGTTGTTTGCCGGCTCCTTGCGTGCGGGCCAGCGTGGTGCTGCGGTGATGAGCCTGATTCAGAGCGCCAGGCTCAACGGGCATGATCCGTATGCCTACCTGCGCGATGTGCTGACTCGGCTACCGACCCAGCTCAACAGCATGATCGCGGAGTTGTTACCGCATCGCTGGCAGCCCCGGGCCTAATTGGCGCCAACGGCCTGACTCCCTCACCACAGCAGTGGGGGTGGGGTCAAGAGGGGTTCGCTGTGCGCTTACATTCAAACTCCACGCTACATCTATTGATGTACGTGGGGTTTTTTAGAAAAAATTAAGGCGTTTGGTTTGGTTCTGATTGACCCACCAAAAACGCAAGGGTATTTGAAGTCACCTACCGCGCAAGCCATGGCGCGGGGGGCGGAACTGACCACGATGCGTGACAACCTGCGCCACGCATCGGTTTCCACCACTTCGGTCTACCTTCACACTGATCAGGCAAAGCGCCACGACAAATGAGGGATGCCTTTGGAACGGCAAATACCTGAAGCATCAAAGGCGTTGGTGAGGTCCTGAAAGGGCTATTTTCACTCACATTGATCATTGAAACACTTATCGTTTCATGATATGCTTCGGCATGGATTCACAAAGTTCACCGGCCACTGGTTTGGAATATTTGCTTGGCTTGGATGGCAATATTGAAGTCCAAAATGATGCGGGCTATTGGGTCAAGATGGAAGTTGCAAATGTGCCCGTAACGGCGGAACGACCGCACGGCATCAGGTACAGCCTGACACTGCATGCGCCGGATAACACCCGGCTCATTGGTTTTGATAATGCCCATGGCGTGAAGCCGATAGGCTCGCGTTTTAAGCATGCTGGCAAAAGGTTTCCGTACGACCACCGCCATCAACACGCCCTGGACGAGGGGGTGTTGTACGAGTTTGACACCGCTTACCAGTTGGTCAGTGATTTTTATGCTGAAGTAGATCGCGTTTTGAAGGAGATCAGTCCATGAACAAGGTATTGAAGTTCGGTATTGCGCCAGTGCCTGTGCAGCGCGCCCGCACACTGGCCATTGCGGCAGGAACACGCCAACGCGGCAAAGATGAACCCAACGTTTGGTTTCCCACTGTGACCGCCATGGCACGGGTGCTGTCCGATGAGAACATGGCCTTGCTCAAGGTCATTCGTGAGAGTCATCCAGACTCCATGGATTCCTTAGCCAAGGCTGTCGGAAAACATGCGCCCAACGTGTCGCGGTCGCTGCACACCATGGCCCAATATGGCTTGGTCAAGCTCACCAAGCATGGCCGAACGGTCATTCCGCAGGCTACATCCGAGAGGGTTACTGTTGATTTTTCCTGGGGTGGCTGACATTACATCGCTGGATCAAGCAATTTCAGCAAATATCGTGTCACTCTTTCATTGGGGAAATCCGCTCGTTTTACCTTTTCGAGGGGATGGGCTCATTTAGCCAAATACATGGGAAAAAATATCCCATTTCATGGGAATGAATTGGTGCCTAGGATGGATGACAGCCGCACTCTAGCCAAACCAGCGCATTGAGTTACAATGTAACTCAATTCACCAACTCAGGAGGCAATCATGGCCGCTACCACCACAATGGTTCACGTCCGGGTGGACGAAAAAATCAAAGCCCAAGCGGCTGAAACGCTTAGCTCTATGGGGTTGACTGTTTCGGATGCTGTTCGCGTGTTCCTGACCCGTATCGTTGCAGACAAAGAACTCCCATTCGCGCTCAAAGCTCCGAATGAAACCAGCCGTGCGGCTATCGCTGAGGGCGATCAGATTGTTCAGAGCCGCCGCGCTCGTTTTGCAACTGCTGACGCGCTGTTGAATGACCTCGAAAAAGCCAGCCGCAAGTAAGCGCGCAAGCCCCTCGCTTTAGCCATGGGGAGAGTTCAGAGTTTTGCTAAAGAGTAGCGGTCAAAATTTCCATCCATGCAACCCCGGGTTGCTTTTCAATAACGACGCTGTGGCCTTCCAGCCGATAGGTCAATTGGCAGTTCAGCTGCGGACTGGATAAAACTTCGCGGTTTAACACAACGTAGTTATTTCCCCCTGCATCCCGCACGGATGAAGTTACTAGTCCTGGATGCCCTTCGCGGTGAAGTCTTGCGCCTATTGACAGTGCGGTGCTGTAGTCGGTCTTGTGCATTAGGCCTGAATGCGTTGCAGCCAGTGGCCGCAAGTCAACCAGTGCTGCATCACAGGCAACTCCATACAGCTTGCGTTCCCCAATGACGTTCTCATTTTCAAATCCCGCATCGGTCAAAAACCCACTAAACCAGTGGTAGACGGTTTCATGCACTGAGGTCTCTACCGTGCCGCATCCGTACCAGACTCCAAAAGTCCCGTCTGAAAAGCGGCTGGCCTGCCAGTGCCTGAAAGGCCATCCGATCGCGTTAAACCATTCGGCATCCTCAAACGGCCTGTGAATGACGGGGGATCTAGACTGGTAGGGCGGTGGCTTTACTTCGTCTTCAACTTGCTGTGCGAGAGCCCAGTCTTCGGTGCTGTTCGACAAGTCATCAAACAGGTCTTGGGATGTGCGGATAGAAACGATGTTGCGAATGACTTTGCAGTGAACATCCGCCAAAACGAGGCGCGAGAACAAAGAATCCATTAAACGCCACGCGCGCGGTCCAGATAGGATCGCACCATCAACAAGCCAGCAAAACCCCAGTCCTTCACGACATCGACCGGGGTCAGGTTGTTGAATGCCTTGTTGCGTGTGGACATCCACCGGTATGCCAAGTCACGGTTTTGCGGGAACATCAGGCGGAGGTTCTTGTGAATTCCCAATAGATGGCCGACGCGTTCAAACTGATCGCGGCTGGTGCCGATAGCTTCGCCCTTGCGGTACCGCGTCAGTGCAGCGCGGTTGCTGGCGGCAATACCCAAAAGAGCGGCCTGATCTTCTGTTGTCAACTCCCAGTGATCCAACAAGGCCATCACCATTTTGGCGAGCGCCCCCCGGTCTTGAAGGGCTGGTGTGTTACCAACACGCTCTAGTACAGCAGGCATTGTTCTCTCCTTTGTGGAAAATCGCGCAGAGATAGAAATATAACACGCCGTTCTTATTGAAACAAATTTTGTTCTAATAAAAACAAAACATCACGTAATCAGCTTGGTGCCTAGTGTGTAGAGCAAAAGCCTGACCCATTCGAACAGCGTCTGGTGGTCTGTCTCGCTGAGGCGGTGCTGGTTGGGGTTCAACGCCATGCGTCAATTTGCAAGATCGGCCCGGATCAATGTACCGTATTTACTTCGGATACGTGCAATCTTGGCATGGTCACTCACATGCAATGTACGGCGTTCCTCATACAAGCGGTTTTGCTCTAATTCGAGTGCTGCACGCCGCTCCGGACTGGGGTTATCGTGGGAGAGCTCTGAGGTGTAGATCGCCCGCAGATGGGTGATGCACTCACAGGCACACTCGTAGGCAACGGCCTCGTCTTGCGTGTAGGTAGGTGCCGTGTGAGGAGCTGCGGAACTTGCCCTCGAACCTGTTGCGGACTGGCCTGGCGCCAACCTGTCATTTTGGGCTGAGCTATTTTGACTTTTGAAATTATTCATTAGTTTCCCTCTATGCCATAAATGATCGTAAGCGCGCGGTGAACCCCTGTTGACCGCTGCCCTGTGGTTGACAGTCAGGCGGAGGCGGGTCCATACCGCCGAATTTGGAACGCCACTTGTAGAACGTCGCGGTGCTGATGCCAAGCTCACGGCACATCTCCGGCACCGGCAGACCAGCTTCAACACGCTTCAATGCAGCCATGATCTGGCTGTCTGTAAATCTTGACTTCTTCACGTAGAAGTTCCTTGTTGGAAAATTCTACTTCCCGGGACTTTGGTTTATCGGGGGGATTACCATTCATAAATCTATTTGATATAGGGCAATTTTATGCAATACTTTGAGCAAGTGAATTTTGGAAATTTAATTTATGCTCAAATCTAGGCCCGGTTATAAAGTGAATCTTGAAATTGAGAACGTTCTAGTGCCTTCTGAACCGACGGCTATTAAAACCATAAAAGTACAGCCAGGGAAGATCTACCGTGTTGGCCAGGTAAGTAAGTCGGTAGCCATGACCGACACCCTTCTTTGGCTAAAAAAGGGTAAAGATTTGGTGATGGTGTTGCCTGAAGCCAACAGCACTATGGTGTTTGAAGGGTTTTATGAGTTGCCGGGTGAGGTAAGCTGGGTCGAGTGGCATAGCAACGAAGCAATGTCCTTCAGCTCGAGTTACACCAGTGCAATTGACTTAAATAACGAATACCAGCTCTTATTCGCACAAGGGCAATCAAAAACGATATCGGATTGGATCTTAACCGAGTATGGTTTTGACTTCGCGCCGTGGGTCGCGTCTCATGCGGGGGATGCATTTTTTGTTTGGTTTCCGACACAGACAAGTCTAGTGCCAACACTTTCCGCTGCATCCATGTTTGAACGATTTGCGGCAATATCGGTATCTTCTGGCGTGGTTGCCTCCGCAATTGGTGTTAAGCACACCGTAGCGCCGCTGGGAACTGTTCTTGTCGAGGGGCAAATCGTTGCTGGCCCTGTCGTTACTGGCAACGATCTGATTGTTGACGTTTTTGATTTCAAAGGCAACAAAATCACATCTGTAGATGTGAGTGAAACAGGATCCTTCTCTGTCACCTTGACTGATCAGTTTGGGCCAATACTGTTTCGTGTTCGAAATAGAGATATCCAAAATTCTGCCGTCGATTACTGGGATGAAGGCGCCGGTAAAGCCGTGAGTCTCACAACCGATCTGCGAGCCGCTCTGTCATTGCCAAAGGCCGGCGTTTACAAGATGAATATCAACGGCCTTACCGAACTGGCTGTTCGTCATCTGGGTCTCGCCCAAGGCGAAATTAAGATAGAAGCGCTGCAGAAACTCGATCTGGCGGCTGCCGTCAACGATGCTAATCAACAAATCGCAAAAGCCGTTGGTTTGCCCGACTTGATGCTCACCCCCCCAACTCCTGTTGTGAAAGAAGACGGTAGCAGCAATGTACCCCAGGCTGACGCCTATGGATGGTTGCTCGCAGCTATTTCGGGAGCGGAAAAAACGATGGGCAGTGGCAGTGCCGTTTTGGACAAATTGCAAGTTGCTATGCGCAACGGCACTTCATTGATTTCCGAAGTGCTCGATGGATTGTGGAATGTATCACTGCCGCATGCGAGCGCCTTAGAACAGAGCGCCGCAATATACAAGGGCATCAATCTGCTGTCTTCCCAGACAGCAGCAGGGGTAACGACGACCACGTTGTCACTAACTGTAAATTCAATTGCTGCTAATAACCATATCAGCCGGTCAGAGCAGCTTGCTGGTGTGCTCATCAGCGGTGAGTGTGCTGCTGGGGCGAGTATTAAGTTGCGTTTTGGCGGAAAGGATCATGTTGCTCAGGTGTCAGGCGTACTTTGGAAGTATTTGCTAACCGCACTTGATTACCAAGATATGGGTTCTGGAGCCGAGCTGGTCAGCGTTACTGCGACGCTGGGCACACAAACCGCCACCGTCGAGCGCGCAATTTATGTCTATCATGAATTTTCCGTTCTGGATGTACAGATCGGCAGTCAACTCGGCGGCAATGGTAATTGGCTGAATGCGGGCGACACTTTGACATTCAACGTCAAGTTCAACGATAGCGTGCTTGTCGACACCACAAACGGATTGCCCGAACTGAGAATTCGAATCGGTGGAGCCCTAGTCAAGGCTACCTATAGTGGTGTTCAAGGTGTTACCGTAAAGTTTGTATATACAGTCCAAAGCGGAGATTTTAGTAAAGATGGAGTGAGCATCGAGCAAGATGCGTTTGCGCTTAATGGCGCACTGGTGCATAACAGTGCAGGTGATAGCGCCTTACTATTGAGTTCTGGTGTGCCATCAAATTCAAACTACCGTGTCGATACGGTGTCGCCAACGATTGAAAGCGTCATTTTAAGCGGAACGGTCGCTTCAGGGACAGTGCTCAAAGCGGGCGATGTGATCACTGTAGCGGTGAAGTTCAAGGAGGCCGTTACAGTCACTGGCAGTCCAACTTTCGAGTTGGACATGGGTCATGGAATAGTTCATGCTGCGATTAAGTCGGGCAATGGTACGGATACCTTGCACTTTTTATACACGGTACAAAGTGGTGATTTCAATGTAAGTGGCTTTTTCGCACCCGCAAACGCTCTGGTGATCGGTCAAGGCGATACGATTTTGGATGCGGCCGGCAATTTGGCTAATATTTCCTGGCCTTCTCTGCCCCTTCAGCAAGCAATGCAGGTCGATGCTGTTTCACCTACGGTGTCTATTACAACGGGAACCAGTGCGGTCAAGGCCAACGACACGGCGACCATATTCTTTGAGTTCAGCGAGCAGATTGGCCAATTTGACCTGAGCCAGGTGCTGTCTCCCTACGGCACCCTGAGCGGGCTTAATAAAACCGCAAACCCTCGCATTTATTCAGCACTGTTCACGCCAACAACCGGCTTGGCCGGAGCCACGGCTGATTTCATGGTTCCCGCTGGGGCTTACAAGGACCTCGCCGGAAATCCAGGCTTGGCACTTACTGCGCCCTTTACCCTCTTGACCATAGACACTTTGGCGCCAAGACTGGAAATTACTGCCGATAAGTTGGCGTTGATGGACAACGATACCCTGGTTGTTACCTTCCGATTCAGTGAGTCAATCAAATTTCAGTCCAGCAGCATTAACACAACATCCCTAGACTATGTTATTGGCAGCCTGCAAGTTGTTGCTGGTAGCCAGGATCGGGAATACACCGCCCGCTTCAATGTTACCGCTGGAGTTGTCAATGGCTTAGCAAGCCTGTCGGTAGGTGCTTCAAGCTATCAGGATGCCGCAGGCAATGGAGGAATGTTGGGTGTCCTGCAAGCGATACCAATTGACACAATCGCTCCGGGACTTAAGAGCCTGGGCTTAGCGGGTTCCTTTGGTGGGCGAAACAGTCTGCTCAACGCCGGTGACGTGATCACTGCCACCGCTGACTTCGATGAAGCCGTGCTGGTTCGTGGCGCCCCTACACTACAACTTGATGTCGGTGGACAGCTAGTAGAAGCTACTCTGCAAGCCGGTGGCTTTCTACCTAACGGCAGCAAACAGCTGGTATTCACTTATACCCTTGCTGCCGGACTAAATGACGGTGACGGCATCAGCATCCCGGCCAATGCTTTGGTGCTCCATGGCTCCACTATTACCGACTTAGCTGGAAACTCGGCTGCGCTCAGCGCAGTCAACGCAGATACTTTGAAGTCGCCAGCTGTGGCCGACAACCTTGGCTATGTGGTGGACACTGCGGCAACTGTTGTGACCGTGACGACTTCGTCTAACCAGCTTAAAGCGGGCGAGCAAGCGGTCATCACTTTCACTTTCAGTGAAGCGCCAAGCGACTTCACTCTGGCCGACATCGAGATACTCGACGGCAACGCTCATCCTCAGCCCGGCGTAGGAACAGTCAGCGCCCTGCATGTGACTAGTGACCCGTTGGTTTACACGGCTGTGTTCACGCCTGCCGTGCAATTGGCACCCGGTCATGTGATTGTGGGGGTTAAAGTTGCGTCCTACACTGATGCTGCAGGCAACAGCGGTGGTGCGGGAGCGATGGGCAGCAGCATTGCCATCGATACCTGGCCCCCCTCGCTGATCATCAGCAGCAGTCGCCTAGCGATTAACAGCAGTACAAGTGCAACCATCAGTTTTCAGTTCAGCGAGGCGCCTGTCCACTTCGATATCACCGATGTGTCTTACAACAGCACATTGGGCAGTTTAAGCGCCCTTACTCAGGACAGCCTCGACCCAACTCTCTACACCGCCTTACTGACAGCAAATCCCGGTCAGGCGACCGGAACCATCAGCTTGTCCGTGGCTTCTCTGAGTTATGAGGACGTGGCAGGCAACCCAGGTGGTAGTTCGACTTTCCCAGGCGTCCTCATCGACACTCGCGCGCCGCTCTTGCAGAACATCGGCTTTACTCGAAGTACTGGGGCGCACAACAATGTGCTCAATGCAGGTGACGAGGTATTTTTAAACGCCATTTTTGATGAGATTATCACCGTCAGCGGTAACGTGAGCTTGGCATTGGTAATTGGTGGTCAGACTGTTTATGCAAGCTTGGAGCCCGGTAGCAACAGTGTCCAGGGCTCGTCCGTGCTGACTTTCAAGTACACCATTCAACCCGGCGAAAGTGGAATCAATGGCATTGCTATTGGCGCAAACGCCATCACACTAGCCGCTGGTGCTGAGCTCACTGATTTAGCAGGAAACGGCGGCGTTATTACCAATGCGGCAGTCGCAGGCAATATCGCTTACATCGTAGATACCATATCGCCCACGCTCAGCATTACCAGCGCCACGACGATCAAAGCAGGAGAGCAAGCCACGCTGACATTCGCCTTTAGTGAGGCTCCAATTAACTTTACTTTGAACGACGTTGAGCTAGTGGATGTGAGTACCGGATTGGTCAGTACTGCTTTTGGAAGTTTAAGCAGTCTCGTTTCCACGTCAGACCCGCAGGTTTTTAACGCATTCTTTACACCGGCCCCGAATTTTTCCGGTGGTCAGTTTCAAGCGCGGGTCCGCGCCAGTCAATATACCGATGGTGCACAGAACATCGGTCTGCTTGACGCATGGAGTAACGGAATAACTGTTGACACATTGATTCCCACGCTGACGATCAGCAGTAACCGTCAGGCTATCAACTCAAGCACCTCGGCAGTAGTGACGTTTGCTTTTAGCGAAGCACCCCTTAGCTTTGATGCCAGTCGGGTAACTTTGGGCGGTGGCGGGCAATGGGCCAGCTTCAGTCAGGACTCAAATGACAGCAGTGGCAAGACCTATGTGGGTTTGTTAAAGGCGTTGCCTAACCAAGCCGGCACAATTCCAATCACAGTGGCCAGTGGCTCGTACACCGATGTGGCGGGCAACCCTGGAGGAGGCTATGCGTTTGCAGGTGTAGTGATTGACACGCAAGGTCCCACTTTGAAAAGCATTGTTATCAATGGTGCCAATGGCGCGAAAAACGGTTTGCTCAATGAGGGTGACATCCTCACGCTGCGGGCCACCTTCGATGAATTGGTAATCGTGAACGGAGCGGTTCAACTGACACTTGACATCGGTAATCAGTTGGTTTTTGCCGACTTGCTGCCTGGCACTGGTCCTTCAGGAAGCAATGTTCTCAGCTTTGCTTACCAAGTCAAAGCGGGTGAAACCGATATCAGTGGCGTCAGCATTCCTGCTAATGCCTTATTGTTGGGCAATGGTGCCAGCATGATGGACGCGGCAGGCAATATCGCTACGTTTAACAACATCGCAATTTCACACAGCGCAGCCTTCCGGGTCGATACAACTGTGCCTGCGCTGTCCATCACGGCCAGTCAACTCAGCTTCAAAGCCGGGGAGCAGGCCGTACTTTATTTCATTTTTAGCGAAGTCCCCGAGCAGTTCTCTCTCTCCGATGTGGAAATAATCGACGCGTCGAGCACCTCAGTGAGTAGCTATAACGCAGTGACTGTAGAAGTCGAGTCAAGTTGGGGGAAAATTTCGGGCTTGCTGCAGACCAATGATCCCCTGGTTTTCCAGGCTGTCTTTACCCCTGCGGCCAATGTAAGTGGCGTCAAGGTCGGCATTTTTGTAAATGCCGCGAAATACACGGACGAAGCAGGCAATGATGGAGTGATAGGTCAATCATCGTTGCTAGACCTTAGTACATTGGCGCCCTCTGTGGGCATTAGTAGTACCCGCACGGCACTTAAATCAGGTGAGCTCGTCGAGCTCATTTTGACGTTCAGCGATGAACCCGCCAACTTTGCCTTGACAGATATCGTCGCAACGGTGGGAGGGGCTGCCAGCCTGAGCAACTTGCGGCAGACTAGCTCGACTATCTGGAAAGTAGACTACACCGCGCCTGTGGGCGTTTCCCTGGGTGCCGAAATCCTGAGTATCGCCAATGGCAGTTATACCAATACGTTGGGTAATGTGGATGGCATTGGAAGCAGCCTGAATCTGAGTATTGATGCGCTGCCGCCGTCGGTGCAAAGCATGGGTATTGGGGGTGGTATAGGTGGACTGAACAACATCTTTAACGACCAAGACATCGTCACGCTGTTTGTTTCGTTTAGCGAAGTCGTGAATGTGCTTGGATTGCCTGAGCTTGAAATTGATGTTGGTGGGAGAGCCGTCATCGCCGGTTATCTGGGTGGTTCGGGTAGCAAGGTACTTAGCTTCAGTTACCGCGTTCAGTCACAAGATGACGATAGCAACGGCATATCAATCAAGGCCAATTCGTTGCGACTTAACGGCGCAGTAATTCAAGATGTCGCGGGCAACAATGCTGTATTGGCCAATGGCAGTAGTGCGCACCTAGATTCGATTGCGGTAGCCGACAACGTCAGCTACCGCGTAGACAGCACTAAGCCCACACTGAGCATCATGGGTCCGGCATCAGTCAAGACAGGTGATGTGGTGACATTCACATTCACCTTCAGCGAATTGCCGTTGGACTTCACCTTGGCCGATATTCAACTGCGCGATAGCACTGGCGCAATCAACAATGCGCTTGGTACGTTGAGTAACCTGTCGCCCAATGCTAACAACCCAAACATCTACACCGCAATATTCACACCGGCAGCGGGCGTGCGTAGCGAAAACGTGACAATCAGCGTCGACGGAGCTGGCTATAGTGATCTAGCGGGGAATCTTGGCTCCTCGGTCAACCAAACGAATTTTTCGTTAGACACTATGGCACCAACGTTGGCCATCAGCTCTGATCGCATGGCGATGAAGAGTGGCGAGGCAGCTTTGCTGACGTTTGCATTCAGCGAGGTCATCGCAAATTTCGCTGCGGCAGATGTGAAGACGGTGAACGGCAGCATCGATCCAACAAGTTTTTCCAGCTTAGACGGAAAAACCTGGACAGCAACGTTCACTGCCAGCCAGTCTATACCCAATGGGATGGCAAGCGTTAGCGTCGTAGCGGGTAGCTATGGCGACTTGGTTGGCAATGCCGGAACTGGTGCTGTATTGACTAATATTGCCATCGATACCACCGCGCCCATGGTGGCGGTGATCAACCTTATTACTGCTGCGGGCCGCAATGGGACTTGGTTGAATGTATCCGACCCCACCGGACCCGATTCTTTCACCATTCAGGTAACGTTCAGCGAGCAGGTGTACGTTGAGGTGAGCTCGGGTACGCCGCGTATGCAGGTCGACATTGGCGGGAGCTTGTTCTGGGCCGACTACCAAAGCGGATCCGGGGGGAATGTACTGGTGTTTGAGTACGTCCTGCAGCCCGGCCAAAATGATGCTGATGGCGTGGCGATCCCTGTCAACGCCATAGAACTCAATGGCGGCCGTATTTGCGACCTTGCTGGTAATTCGGTGGTCTTGAGTGCTACTGTTGCTGGAACTTTAACATCCAGTGCATTGACTGATGACCCTGCTTACAAGGTCGATACCTCTGCGCCGACGGTGCAAATAGCTCACAACCTCAGCGCGGGCCAAGTCGTGCGCCTAGGCGACTCAGTGCTGTTGACCTTTAGCTTCAGCGAGGAACCGACAGGGTTTTCGCTTGCAGACCTCAGTGTGATCCATGGCACTTTGAGCAACCTCTCAGTTACTGGGGACACCAAAATATACACTGCGGTGTTTACGCCCAGTAATGGCGTACCAGGCGGTCAGCAAGCCAAGGTAGAGGTCTTGCAAGCGGCATATACCGACGCTGCTGGCAACAGTGACAAACAGGGGGCGGTGCTCACTTTCCCCATTGACACTCAAAGCCCCGGACTGACAGTTACTAGCAGCCGAAGCGCTATTAAGGCCGGAGAGGTCGCCACTTTGACCTTCCGCTTTGACGAGGATGTGCAGGGCTTTGACTTAAGCGACATCATCCTCACGCCGACCGCCAACGCGGGCACCCTGAGTAACTTCAAGACTGTCAGCGCATGGGAATATACGGCTGACTTCACCGCTGCTACCGGACTCAATGGCATCACGGTGGGCATATCGATAGCTTCAGGCACTTACCTGGACTTGGTCGGTAACCTGGGAGCTGCCGGTATCCTATCCAACCTCCTGATTGACAGCCGACAGCCTGAGGTCACTGCGATCACGATTGTTTCTGCCAGTGGTGCGCAGAATAATTGGCTAAACGCCTTGGATTCAGTCGGCCCAGACCAGATAGTGCTGAACGTTAGTTTCGATGAGGTGGTCTATGTGGGCGGCTCTGGTGCTCCCACTTTAAGTTTGCAAGTGGGGAATCAGGTCCGCCTGGCAACTTATCGAGGTGGCAGTGCCAGCAAGGTGCTGACCTTTGGCTACACCATTGACGCGACTGACAGCGACCGCAATGGCATTGCCGTTTCTTCCGATGCGATCGCGCTGAACGGTGCAACTGTGCGTGACGCTGCCGGTAACGATGTGAAGTTCGCTTCCGGTAGTAGCATGGCACTGGCCTCTCCAGCGGCAACAGACAACAGTGCCTACGGGGTAGACAACGATTCACCCACCGTCTCCATCACAGCTGATCGAAGCGTAGTCCGCGCTGGGGAAATCGCTCAGATTACATTAAGGTTCAGTGAGCCGCCGCTGGACTTTGATGTCAGTGATATCGACATCAGTGCTGGAGATGGCGTGATCGTCAGTTTTGGCGTCACTGCCGATCCACTTGTCTATCAATTACAGTTCCAGCCCACAGCCAACCAATTGGGTACTGCGCTTTTCTCCGTCAGTTCTGCGCGCTATACCGATGCTGGCGGCAATGTCGGCGGACCGGCCAGCCTGACTCTGGCTTACGACGCAACCACGCCAACCTTGTCAATTGCCTCGGATAAGCCGCAACTCAAGGCCAACGAAACAGCCTTGCTGGTATTTCGTTTTAGCAACGACCCTGCTGGCAGTTTTGTTGACTCCGACATCAGCACGATGGGTGGAACTCTGGGGCCACTCAGCCCCGTCACACTCTTAGCCGGGGGCGGCTACGAATGCAGCGCCGTATTCACTCCCACAGCGGGTCAGATGACCAGCATAGCCAGTATTACGGTTAACACTGGAAGCTACGGCACAGCAGTGCTCAGCAACAACGGTGCTGGCAGCGCCATCAGTCTAACTGTGGACACACAGGCTCCGGTCATCTTGTCGCATGGCGTAAACATTGTGTCTGCCAATGGTAGTCAAAACAGCACGCTCAATGAGGGTGATGTCATCACGCTGCATGTGAACTTTAGCGAATTGGTGCAGGTCAGTGGGAACCCGCGCCTCGCCATCACAGTGGGGGCTTCGCAGCGCTGGGCCAGCTACGTCAGTGGCCACAACAGCCCGACCTTGATTTTCCAATACATCATTGAGAGTGGCGCCAACGGGGAACAGGACGACATCGACGGTATCTCAATTCCGCCTGGTGCACTCGATTTGCAGGGTGGCGTCATCCACGATCCGGCGGGCAATGCGGCAATTCTTACCCAGGCCCTGGTTGGCGACAACAGCGCCTACCGTGTCGATATCACAACACCCACGCTGGTTTTGAGCAGCAACATCACAGGGACTCTCAAGCGGGGGGATGTGGCGACCATCACCCTGAGCTTCAGCGAAGACCCTGGCAACACTTTGGTGTGGGACCCTGCTAACCCATCAGCAGTCGGAAACAGCTTGGTTGTTAGCGGTGGCTTGTTAGGCGCTATCAGTCAGGCGGTTTATAACGCAATTACTAACTCCTTTGATGCCACGGCCAGCTTCACGCCCACTGACAACCTTAATTCCGGTGCAGCCCATATTGCTGTAAAAGCCATGGGGTTTGCCGATGCCGCAGCCAACAGTGGCGTGGGACAAAGCCTGAGTCTGAACTTTGACACCTTGGCACCTGTCCTCATCATCTCCAGCAACAAGACCAAACTCCGTGCGGGTGAAGCAACGGTTCTCAGCTTCACGTTTAGCGAAGCGCCTGGAAGCACCTTTAGTTGGGACGAGCTCACCCAGACCGGCGACATCACCGTCAGCGGTGGAACTGGCAAGATTACCAATTTCCAAGTCACGGCCAACCCGAACGTATACACAGCAGACTTCATGCCTGCCCCTGGTCAGACGACTGCTTTAAGCATTACCGTGAGCGGGGGAAGCTACAAAGATGCTGCAGGAAATGATGGCGGGACAGGCAGCTTGCCAACGCTTGTGATTGACACGAGCCCTCCGAAGATCGTTCTCAATGGACTTGCCATCATCGGCTCGACCGGGGCCAGCAATGGGCTGCTAAATGTCGGTGATAGCGTGCACTTGAGTGTGACCTTTGACGAAAAAGTGGTGGTCATAGGCAGCCCATCCCTGCAGATGCAGTTAGACAGCGGGGCCAAAGTACAGGCCATTTATATCGGTAGCGATGGAGACAAGACTTTATATTTCGACTACACGGTTCAAGTCGCTGACTCGGATATTGATGGCATCAGCTTGGCCGTCAACCCATTTCTTCTGGGCACACGCGATGCCATCACTGACGAGGTCGGAAACAACGCCAGCTTACAGACTCCCGCTTTGGCTGATAACCCGGCTTACCGTGTTGACACCAGTGCACCGACGGTCACGCTGAGTTCCAACACAACAGGCATACTGCTGAAAAATCAAAGCGTAGTCATCACGTTCACATTCAGCGAGAGCATTGGCGTCAGCCTGGATTGGGACGCGACCAGCCAGAGAGGCGACCTGATCGTCAGTGGCGGCACGCTGGGCGTGCTGAATCCCACGGCGAATGCCAATGAATACAGTGCAGTATTTACGCCCTACGATGGCGTGGCCAGTGGCACTGCCAGCATCAAGCTCAAGGATGGTGCGGGCAGCTTCGCAGACCTTGCCGACAACGATGGTTTAGCCAGCAACCAGTTGACGTTCCTCTACGACACCACCTTGCCTACTCTGGCCATCAGCAGCACCCACAGCCAACTCAAGGCCGGTGAAGGCACCACAATCACCTTCGCCTTCAGCGAACCCCTGGCGGGAAACTCCTTTGATCTGTCTGATGTGATCATCAACGATGGCACTGGCAGCCAGATCTTCGGAAATGCCATCGGAACGCCGTTGTCGAACCTGCAAATGTTGGATGCAATCACCTGGACGGCTACCCTTACGCCGCCGGCTGGAGTGAATAGAACATACACTTTATCAGTGGCGGCGGCCTACAACGACATATCCGGCAATCTTGGCGCGGCCAGTGCCCCCAACGCCAGCATCACGGTGGAC
>JBIKZP010000219.1:0-4773 GCA_044354655.1 Rhodoferax sp.
CTCACGCCCTTGGTGGGCCAAAACGTGGCTGACAGCGACTGGATCACCATCACGCAAGAGCAGGTGAACCTGTTCGCGCAGGCCACGGGTGATCACCAGTGGATTCACGTCGATGTTGAAAAAGCCAAGGCGGGCCCGTTTGGCGGGCCTATTGCCCATGGTTTTTTGACCTTGTCCCTCATCCCCCGATTTTTTGAATCGACGATTGAGATTGTGCAATTCCGCATGGGCGTGAATTACGGGCTCAACAAAGTCCGTTTTATGGCCCCGGTGCCGGTGGGCAGTCGCTTGCGGGCGCGTATGAAGCTGCTCCAGATCGATGCGATCGACAACAACGGCGTACAGGTGTGCTGGGAGGTGGCAATTGAGCGTGAAGGCGCGGTCAAGCCGGTGTGTGTGGCCGAGTCGCTGGCACGCTATTACGCCTGAGTTTCAGGAGCGACTGCGGCGACTGCTGCGGTTTAGCTGCCCGGTTGCCCAAAACCATTTTGTCGCCAGGCCTCAAACACCGTCACCGCCACGGCGTTGGATAAATTAAGGCTGCGCTGGCCTTCGATCATGGGTAACTTCAACCCTTGATGCGGGCTAAAACACTGGCGCACTTCGTCTGGCAAACCTTGGGTTTCCGATCCAAATACCAACCAATCGCCCGGCTCAAAAGCCACCTCATACGCATGGCTTGAGGCGCGTGTGGTGAGCGCAAACATGCGCTCTGGTACGGGGCGCTCTGCCTGTAGGAAAGCCTGCCAATCGCTATGGCGCCTGAGCTCGGCGTACTCGTGGTAGTCCAGCCCGGCCCGGCGCATGTGCTTGTCGTCCATGGAGAATCCCAGCGGCTCAATCAGGTGCAGGGTGCAGCCGGTGTTGGCTGCGAGGCGAATGATGTTGCCCGTGTTGGGCGGAATTTCTGGGTGAACCAGCACAATATGAAACATGGTGGCGCATTGTCGCCGGGGTCTGGCCCGGGGCTCATTCGGTGCGCGCTATGACCAGGCCCGTGATGTGCGCTGCACCGGCCGCGCGCAGTGTGTGTGCCGCGGTAAACAGCGAGGCGCCACTGGTCATGACATCGTCCACCAGCACCACGCGCTTTGCCCTGACGTGGCTGGCCAGCAAAGGGTCTAGCGCCAGTGCATCTTTCAGACTGGTCAGCCGCTCATGGCGGGGCAGAGAACTTTGTGGCGGCGTGTTTCTAATGCGCAGCAGCAGCGTAGGGTGGGTTTTGGCGGGCGCCAGGGCCTGGGCCAGCAGCAGTGACTGGTTAAAACCACGACTTTGCAGTCTCTGTACCGACAAGGGCATGGGCAACACCCAATCAGCCGCCTCCAGCGCGGGCTCTACCCAGGGCGTACTTTTGAGCAGCACGCCCCAAGCGCGGGCCAGTCCCGGGTTGGCGTGAAACTTGAAGGCCTGAATCAGTCCGGCCCAGGGGAAATCGTAAGACACGGCCGCCAGGCAGCGGTCCAGCGGCGGCGGGTTCTTGAGGCAGGCGCCGCAATGGGCCAACCCCGCAGGCAAGGCCAGCGCACAGCTTGGGCAACGCGGCTGGGGCTGGGCAAAACGCGCCACGCAGTCGTCGCAGATGATGCGCGCAGGCCAGGCATGACACACCCGGCACTGACTGGGCAGGGCCTCAAGTAATCGGGTAAAGATGCCGGGTATCACCCAGTCAATATACTCCGATGAACTTGATTTTCACCATGGCTAACCAGCGACCCCCCACCATCGACCCGCAGGCCGCTACGCGCTGGCAGCAACTGCCCGCCAGCGCATCGCCCTGGTTGCATGAAGAGGTGGGCAGCCGGATGCAGGAGCGGCTGGAATGGATCACGCTCAAGCCCGAGCGCTGGGCCCATTGGCAGCCGGTACGTGGCGGTCTCCAGACCCATGCTTTGCTGACCAAGCGTTACCCAAAGGCGCAATGCTTTGTCACCGAAAGCAATGATAGATATACAAAGTTTGCTACCCAATCAATAGCAAAGCCTTGGTGGAATCCAGCTGGCTGGACCGGACCGGCAACTCAGTTTGAGCCGCCTGCCGAGGCCTCGGTGCAGATGGTGTGGGCCAATATGTCCTTGCACATGGCGGCCGACCCGCAGCAACTGATGGCCCAATGGCACCGTGCCCTGGCGGTGGAGGGTTTTGTCATGTTTTCATGCCTGGGGCCAGATACCTTGCGCGAATTGCGAGACCTGTACCAGTCGGTGGGCTGGCCTGCGCCCTCGCATGAGTTCACCGACATGCATGACTGGGGCGACATGCTGGTGGCGGCAGGTTTTGCCGAGCCCGTGATGGACATGGAGCGCATCACGCTCACTTTTGAGACGCCAGAGCGCTTGCTCGAAGAGTTAAGGGGCCTGGGGCGCAACCTGCATCCTCAGCGTTTTGCGGGCCTGCGGGGGCGCCAGTGGCGGGACAACTTGCACCAAGCCCTGAAGGCGCGACCTTTGCAACTGACCTTTGAAATCATTTATGGCCACGCCTTCAAACCCCAGCCGCGCCTGTCAGTGAAGCCTGAAACGGTGTTGTCCTTAGCACAAATGCGGGAAACTTTAAGTCTGCCAAAGACTTACCCGTCACGGCCATGAAGTCCATCGCGCCTAGGTCAGTCATCGCTGGAGGTGTGGGCTACAATCGCCCCGATTCAGCTTGTACAGCGCGGGTTTGCGCTGTATGTAACCCGTTAGAAATGGTGTATGCCAGAGATGGCGCTTGATTAACATGGACTTTCGATTTGCCACTGTGCAAGACCAGAGCATCCAATGGTTCTTGCGACGTAACTGTGCGATTTCTCCCGCCCAGTTGGCATGGTTTTACCTGTCCTTGTGCATCGTTTCCTTGGGTATTGGCACCGTGTTCTGGTTTCAAGGCGCCGTGATGGTGTTGCCATTTGCCTGGCTTGAACTGGTGGCTGTGGGTGCTGGGTTTCTGCTTTATGCACGCCACGCCACTGACGGTGAGCGCATTGTTTTGCGAGACGGGCATTTGCTGGTGGAGCTGGAAACAGCCGGCAAGCTTGAGCGTACCGAATTCCGCCAAGAGTGGGTTCGGATCGAGCCCAAGCGAGGTGAGCGGTCGTTGATTGAGGTTTCGGGGCAGGGACGCTCCATCAATGTGGGGCGGTTTGTTCGTCCTGAATTGCGTCCCATGCTGGCAAAAGAAATTCGGATGGCATTGCGCACCCTGTGAATGACCGGTGCGCAGGTCGGGTCAGATTGATTAAGTTTTGAGGCTATGAAGAAGTGAACATGATGAAGAGCATTTTCAATAAATTGGCAGCAGTGTGGTTGGCAGCGTTTGCCTGGGCTGGTTCTGTGGCTTTTACGGCGGCCCTTGCGGTCAATGATTTACCCGGCGGACCGGCGGTCAATCAACTGAATTTGCATCCAGCCGTCACCAAAATTGCCCAAGAGCAAGCCTGGCTTCACTGGTTTATGCTGATTTTGTGCACAGTTATCTTCGTGGCGGTGTTCGCGGTGATGTTTTATTCCATCTGGAAACACCGTAAGTCGGTTGGCCACAAGGCCGCCAACTTTCACGAGTCGGTTACGGTCGAAATTATCTGGACCATTGTTCCTTTCATCATCGTGATCTTGATGGCTTTGCCCGCCACCAAGGTGGTCGTTGCCATGAAAGACACCACCAACGCCGACCTGACCATCAAGGTCACAGGCATGCAGTGGAAATGGGGTTACGACTACATCAAAGGCGAGGGCGAAGGCATTGGCTTCATCTCCTCACTGGATGCAGCGCACCGTCAGATGTCCAACGATGGCGGCCCTAAAAAAGGTGAAGCAGTTGATGACTATTTGCTCAAGGTAGACCATCCTATGGTGGTTCCAGTGAATAAGAAAGTTCGCATCATCACCACGGCCAATGACGTGATCCACTCCTTCATGGTGCCTTCGTTTGGTATCAAGCAAGACGCTATTCCCGGCTTTGTACGTGACACCTGGTTTCGCGCCGAAAAGATTGGTGATTACCACGGTCAGTGCGTCGAGTTGTGCGGCAAAGAGCACGCCTACATGCCTATCCACGTGAAAGTGGTGTCGGCTGAAGACTATGCCCTGTGGGTGGCCGCTGAGCAGAAAAAAATGGCCGCCAAAGCGGATGATCCAACCAAAGTCTGGACCGCCGAAGACCTGTCCAAGCGCGGTGAAAAAGTGTATGCCGCCAACTGTGCTGCCTGCCACCAAGCCAGCGGCAAGGGTGCCGGCCCGATCAAGGCACTTGACGGTGCTGCCGTGGTGCTCGATGCCGACAAAACCAAACAAATCATGGTTTTGTTGAATGGTCAAAACAATTTGACCATGCCTGCATGGAAATCAATGAGTGACACCGATATTGCTGCTGTCATCACCTTCACCAAAAACAACTGGTCCAACAAGACTGGCCAGTTGGTGCAGCCCGCTGAAGTGCTGGCTGCCCGCAAATAATTTGCCAAGATTAAAGTATTGAGAAGGAAATCAGAATGAGTGCCGTTCTAGACCACCACGATCACGCCCACGACGATCACCACGACCACGCCCCTGTGGGCTGGCGCCGTTGGGTTTTTGCAACCAACCACAAAGACATTGGTACCTTGTACCTGCTGTTCAGCTTCTCGATGCTGATGATTGGCGGTGTTTTGGCTTTGCTGATTCGTGCCGAGCTGTTTCAGCCAGGCTTGCAACTGGTTAACCCCGAGCTGTTCAATCAGCTCACCACCATGCACGGTCTGATCATGGTGTTCGGCGCCATCATGCCGGGCTTTGTGGGTTTTGCGAATTGGAT
>JBIKZP010000220.1:0-4771 GCA_044354655.1 Rhodoferax sp.
CCTGATGGTGTTTTTGCGACCCGTGGTGGTGCGCGATGCTGCGGCCAGCGACCGCCTGTCGATGGACCGCTATGACCTGATGCGCTCGGGCCTGAAAGAGGCCCAGCCGCTGCCCAATCAGGTGTTGCCCATCAATGAGGCGGCCGTGTTGCCACCCCTCACCCCGGCCTCAAAAGCTGTACCTAAAGCCGCGCCTGAAGCGCCTAAGGCTCCGCTGGCGCCTCTCGCGAACAAGCCCTGAGTTTTCCCGGTCACCCCACACCTCACCCCCATAGCCATGCGCTACCCGCTACCCTACGCCTTTGCCCGAAGCCACCAACTGCTGCTGGAAGAGCAGGCCGGTGCGCTGACCCTGTTGACCCACCCGCAGTCGCTGGCTTCAGGCGTGAGCGAGGTGATGCGAAAGTACCCGTCCTGCCAACGCCAGCCCATGGCGCAGGCGCTGCTGGTGCAGCGCATCAGCACGGCCTACGCGCAGGGTGAATCGAGTGCGGCGGCGGTGGTCAGCGAGGTGGAGAGCGATGTCGACCTGTCGCGCATGATGCAGGAACTGCCGGCGATTGAAGACCTGCTGGAAACCTCGGATGACGCGCCCATCATCCGCATGCTCAATGCCTTGCTCACGCAAGCCGTGCGCGACGGCGCCAGTGATATTCATATCGAGCCTTATGAGCGCCACTCCAGCGTGCGCTTTCGGGTAGACGGCGGCCTGCGTGAAGTGGTGCAACCCAACCGCGCCTTGCATGCGGCGTTGATCTCGCGCCTCAAAATCATGGCCGAGCTGGATATTGCCGAACGTCGCTTGCCGCAAGACGGCCGTATTTCGCTGCGCATCGGCACGCGTGCGGTCGACGTGCGCGTGAGCACGCTGCCCAGTGCGCACGGCGAGCGCGCGGTGTTGCGTCTGCTGGACAAGTCTGAGGGCCGCATGAGCCTGGAGGCGCTGGGCATGCAGGGTGAGGTGCTGGCCCGCTTTGAGCACCTGATTGCGCAACCGCACGGCATTATTCTGGTCACCGGCCCCACGGGCTCGGGCAAGACCACCACGCTGTACGCCGCCTTGAGCCGGCTCGATACGCAACATAGCAACATCATGACGGTGGAAGATCCGGTGGAGTACGAGCTGGCTGGTATTGGCCAGACCCAGGTTAACGCCCGGATTGACCTGACCTTTGCCAAGGCCCTGCGCGCTATTTTGCGGCAGGACCCGGACATCATCATGATTGGCGAAATTCGTGATTTTGAGACCGCTCAGATTGCCATTCAGGCCTCGCTCACCGGTCACCTGGTGCTGGCCACCCTGCACACCAACGACGCTGTCAGCGCGGTGACGCGTTTGACCGATATGGGGGTGGAGCCGTTTTTGCTCAGCTCTTCTTTGCTGGGTGTATTGGCGCAGCGCCTGGTGCGCAAATTGTGTGTGACGTGCAAGCGCGAGGTGGCACCGGCTGCTTTGGCGAACCCGACGCGGCCCACCATGGCCTATGCCCCTGTGGGCTGCGCGGCCTGCGGCCACACCGGCTATGCCGGCCGCAACGGCGTGTTTGAATTGCTGGTGACCGACGAGGCGATTCGCGCCCAGATTCACAACCGCGCCTCAGAGGCCGATATCCGCACAGCCGCTCTGGCCGCCGGTATGACGCTGATGCGTGACGATGGCGAGCGCCTGGTGCAAAGTGGCGTGACCTCCCGTGAAGAGCTGCTGCGCGTTACCCGTGATTGAGCGCAGGCATGATGCCGCCTCGCTTGCCTTGAACGACTGATAAAGCCCCAGCCATGCCTGCCTATTCCTACCAAGCCCTCAACGCCGAAGGCCAGAGCCGTAAGGGCCTGATCGAGGCCGACTCGGCACGTGCCGCGCGCAGCCTGCTGCGCGCCCAGGCCTTGGTGCCGCTGCGTGTGGAGCTTGCGGGCCAAAGCGCCGATGCCGGCGCTGGCTCGCTGAGCTGGGGTTGGGGTGAGCGCCGGGTGTTCAGCGCCCATGCGCTGGCCGTCTGGACGCGCCAACTCGCCGGCTTGGTGGGCGCGGGCCTGCCGCTGGAGCGGGCCTTGTTTTCTCTGAGCGAAGAGGCCGAGCTGGAAGGGCAGCGCCAACTGGTGGCTGTGTTGCGTGCCGAAGTGAATGCGGGCAGCCCCTTTGCCCGTGCGCTGGCGCAGCATCCCAAGCAGTTCTCAGCGATTTTTATTGCGGTCATTGGTGCTGGCGAGCAAAGCGGCAACCTGGGCTTGGTGCTGGAGCGCCTGGCCGACGACCTGGAGGAGCAGCAGGCCCTCAAGTCCAAGTTGCTGGGGGCCGCGCTGTACCCGGCCATTGTGTCGTTGGTGGCCCTGGGCATTGTGCTGTTTCTGGTGGCCTACGTGGTGCCGCAAGTGGCCCATGTGTTTGCCGGCAGCAAGCGCGCCTTGCCGCTGTTGACGGTGGTGATGATGGGCATCAGTGACCTGGTGCGCAGCTACGGCTGGTTGCTGCTGGTGTTGCTGATCATCGGGGCGGTGATGGCGCGCCTGGCGCTGGCCCGACCGGCGCTAAGGATTCGCTTTGATGCCTGGTTTTTGCTGCTGCCGGTGCTGGGCAAGCTCTCGCGCAGCTACAACACGGCGCGCTTTGCGGGCACGCTGGCCATGCTGGCGGCTGCAGGGGTGCCCATATTAAAAGCCTTGCAAGCGGCCGCAGAAACCTTGTCCAACCAGGCCATGCGGGCCGATGCCCTGGACGCGTTGGTGTTGGTGCGTGAGGGCGCGCCGCTGGCCTCGGCTTTGGCGCAGAAAAAACGTTTTCCGGGCTTGCTGGTGATGTTTGCGCGCTTGGGTGAGCAAACCGGTCAGTTGCCGTTGATGCTGCAACGCGCCGCCCGCCAACTCAGTGCCGAAGTGCAGCGCCGCGCCATGGCACTGGCCACGTTGCTGGAGCCCCTGCTGATTGTGGCCATGGGTGGCGTGGTGATGCTGATTGTGCTGGCCGTTTTGCTGCCCATCATTCAGATGAATCAGCTGATCAAGTAGCCCAGACATTGACCGGCGTTTCGGCGCTGGCAGGTATTTACAAAATCCGTTTCAACGCCGACGCCAACTGGCCCACCGTGCGGTCTACGTTGTGCCATTTGTCCAGGCCAAACAAGCCGATGCGAAAGGTCATGAAGTCGGCTGGTTCGTCGCATTGCAGCGGCACGCCGGCGGCGGTTTGCAGGCCTTCGGCGAGAAACTTGCGGCTGGACTGCACGTCAGGGTCTCGGGTATAGCTCACCACCACGCCCGGCGCCTTGAAGCCCTCGGCCGCCACGCTGGCTATGCCATGGCTTTCAAACAGTGCGCGTACCTTGCTGCCCAGTTCCATTTGTTCAAGGCGCACTTTGCCAAAGCCGTAGGCGCGGGTTTCTTGCATGACGTCGCGCAGGCGGGTCAGTGCGTCAGTGGGCAAGGTGGCGTGGTAGGCATGGCCACCGTTTTCGTAGGTTTCCATGATCTGCAGCCACTTTTTCAAGTCGCAGGCAAAGCTGGTGCTGGTGGTGCTGTCAATGGCTTGGCGGGCGCGCTCGCTGAGCATCACCATGGCGCAGCAGGGTGAGCTGCTCCAGCCTTTTTGCGGGGCGCTGATGAGCACATCCACGCCAGTGACCTGCATATTGACCCACATGGCACCTGAGGCAATGCAGTCCAGTACCAACAGGCCGCCCACGGCGTGCACGGCATCGGCCACAGCGCGCAAGTAGTCGTCGGGCAGCATCATGCCAGCGGAGGTTTCCACATGCGGCGCAAACACCACATCGGGCTTCTTCTCGTGAATGGCGGCCACCACTTCGGCAATGGGCGCCGGCACCCAGGGGGCTTGGGTACTGTCGCCCACCCGGCGCGCCTTGAGCACGGTGGACTCGGCAGCGATCTGACCCATGTCCAAAATTTGCGTCCAGCGGTAGCTGAACCAGCCGTTGCGGATGATCAAGGTCTTTTTGCCCCCAGCAAACTGGCGTGCCACCGATTCCATGCCAAAAGTGCCGCTGCCGGGCACCAGCACGGCTGATTTGGCGTGGTACACCTCTTTGAGCATGCTTGAGATGTCGGTCATCACGCCCTGAAAACTGTGGGACATGTGGTTGAGCGCGCGGTCCGTGTAGACCACAGAAAATTCAAGCAGACCGGTGGGGTCCACGTGGGGCAAAAGGCCGGGCATAAAGATTCCTTTATTGGAGTGGTCAGGGCTTGCACCGGGTGCCAACCGCAGGGGCATGGCGCATCAAGTGATCAGCGTAGCACGCTGCGTGTGGTGCAGGGTGTGACAAATATGCAGCCTGCGCGTGAAATTTTTGCCACCTGCGGCGCAGCTTCAAGCTTGTTACAGTTTGCCCTTTTCACCACTTTGCGGAGATGTCTGTCAGATGAGTGTGCAATCGGTTCGCGACTTTTTTTGGGCCCATCAGCTTGACCTGCCCATTCTGGAGCTTGACGTCAGCACCGCTACGGTGGCGTTGGCGGCGCAGGCCCACGGCGTAGAGCTTGGCCGTATTGCTAAAACGCTGTCTTTTCGCCTGGCTGACGGCCAGGTGATTCTGGTGGTGTCCAGTGGCGACGCCCGCATGGACAACCGCAAGTTCAAGGCCACCTTTGGCAAAAGCAAAATGCTGCCCGCCGACGAGGTGGCCATGCTGACCGGTCATCCGGTGGGCGGCGTCTGCCCGTTTGGCTTGGCGCAGCCCTTGCCGGTCTACCTGGACAAGTCGCTGCAAAAGTATGACGAGGTATTGCCCGCTGCAGGTTCCACCCACAGCGCAGTGCG
>JBIKZP010000221.1:0-4769 GCA_044354655.1 Rhodoferax sp.
GCACAAGTGGCCGGCACGCCCGAACAACGGGCCACGGGGCTGATGATGCGCAAGGAAATGCCCACATCCGAAGGCATGTTGTTTGTCTTTGAACGTCCTGAATCCCAGTGTTTCTGGATGAAAAATACGCTTCTCCCCTTGACCGCCGCTTTTGTGACCGACGATGGCACCATCGTCAATTTGGCTGACATGAAGCCTCAGACCACCGATGCCCATTGCTCTGACAAACCCGTGCGTTTTGTGCTGGAAATGAACCAGGGCTGGTTCGAGAAGCGGGGAATTAAAGCCGGCGCCAAGCTCAGCGGCAGACCTTTTGAGACGAAATAAGCCGTCTCCAATAAGAATGCAGGGGCCTAATCAGGCCGCCTCTCAACTGCCCAGCCCAGCAGCTAATAGGCAGGTAAAAAGCAAAAAACCACCCGAAGGTGGTTTTTTGATGTGGAGGCTTGCGATCAGGCGAAATTGGCCTGTGCAAATTCCCAGTTAGCCAGCTTGTCGAGGAATGTCTCAACGAACTTGGGGCGCATATTGCGGTAGTCAATGTAATAGGCGTGCTCCCAGACGTCTACGGTCAGCAGGGCTTTGTCGCCAGTAGTCAATGGGGTGCCGGCGGCGCCCATGTTGACGATATCAACCGAGCCGTCGGCTTTCTTGACCAGCCAAGTCCAGCCGGAACCAAAGTTGCCCACGGCCGATTTAACAAAAGCTTCCTTGAACGCTGCGTAAGAACCCCATTTGGCGTTGATGGCAGCGGCCAGCGCGCCAGTGGGCTCGCCGCCACCGTTTGGCTTCATGCAGCTCCAGAAAAAGGTGTGGTTCCAGATCTGGGCAGAGTTGTTGTAGACGCCACCGCTGGACTTCTTGATGATCTCTTCCAAAGACATGGCTTCAAACTCAGTGCCTTTTTGCAGGTTGTTGAGGTTGACCACATAGGCGTTGTGGTGCTTGCCGTGGTGAAACTCCAGGGTTTCCTTGGAGTAATGGGGTGCCAGGGCGTCAATCGCGTAAGGCAGGGCAGGCAGGGTATGTTCCATGAGGTCCTCGTGAGTTGGTCGGTTGGTTGGAAATGGGGGATTGTAGAAACTTTGCGGGCTACTTCTTTGACACGGTTAAATCAACCTCACCATCGGCTAGGGTTGCGCGCAGCCGCTGACCGAGCTGGGTTTGCTGCACACTGCTGATGGTTTGCCCCTCTGGGGTACTGAGCCAGGCGTAACCGCGTTGCAGCACCAGACTTGGGTCGAGCAAACCCAGGCGCTGGCTGGCGCTTTGGAGCTGATCGTGCGTGCGCTTGAGCCCGCGTTGCAAGGCCTGCGGCAAGCTGTCCGCCTGCCGACCCAGCTTGTCCAACTTGGTGCGGCAGGCCATTTGTACGACGAACTGCAAGCGTTGCGAAGCCGCATCTAGCCGCATCCGCTGTCGTGCCGCCAAGTGCGATGGCCGCCCAAGCCGTGACGCAGCCAGGTCGAGGCGCTGACTTTGGGTGTCCAGCTGGCGCAGCACCGCTGCCTGCAGCCGGTCTTCCACGCTGTCAAGTGCGCCCAGCCAAACCTCGCGCGGTTGCGCCACCAACTCGGCGGCAGCCGTGGGGGTGGGCGCGCGAAGGTCGGCTACAAAGTCGGCCAATGTGAAGTCGGTCTCATGGCCTACGCCACACACCACCGGCACCGGGCTTTGCGCTAGTGTGCGCGCCAATTGTTCGTCATTAAAGGCCCACAGGTCTTCTATGGAGCCACCACCGCGCACCAGCAAAATCACGTCGATCACTGGGGCCGCTGGATCAGCCTTCAGCCCCCGCTCTGGTCCAGCAAGCTGGTACAAATTAGCCAAGGCCAGGCATAGCTCGCCAGGCGCGTTGGCACCTTGCACCGAGGCGGGCGCCAGCACCACGGGAATGTGCGGGACGCGGCGCTGTAGGGCGGTCATGACATCGTGCAGCGCAGCCGCCCCTAGCGAGGTCACCAACCCAATGCCACGCGGCATCAGAGGCAGCGGGCGCTTTCGGGCCGTGGCAAACAGCCCTTCTGCTTCGAGTTTGGCCTTGAGCCGCAAGAATTGCTCAAACCAGGCGCCCTGCCCGGCTCGGCTCATGCTCTCAATGATGAGTTGCAAGTCCCCCCGGGCTTCGTAGACACCCAGTCGGCCGCGCACTTCGACCAGCTCACCGTCGCGCGGCGCAAAGTCCAGCAAACTGGCAGCCCGGCGGAACATGGCGCAGCGGATTTGCCCGCTTTCATCTTTCAGGGACAAATAGCAGTGGCCGCTGGAGGCGCGCGAAAAACCGGTAATTTCGCCTCGCACAGTCACCGGATTGAAGCGGGCATCTAGCGCGTCGGCCACGGCGCGGCAAAGCGCGCCCACCTGCCAGACGCGGGGTACCAGCGCAGAAGGTGAGGCCTCAGAACCGAAGGTCATGCCAAATTCCTGGGTAGGGGCGGGCCCAAGGGCGGCACAAACTTTGCAGTAAAGCCCGTCGGGAGGGCGCGCTGGCCGAAGCGTTCTTAGCTTCGCAGCAAGTTGTTGTTTTCATTCTGTTTTTACTGCCTCATTTGTCATCAATCAACCCCAAAACCCAGGCTGACAAGGCCTGGCAAGTACTTTCAGCAGACTTATTCACAACCTTATCCACGTATTTTGTGGGTGACTTTGCGCGACCCTGTCTGGCGCACAGGAAAAGTCGAACTTGTCGCCGGTTTGGCCCCACGAACTCAAAAAGCGTAGTCCATAATTGCGGGGCCCTACATCTGCGCGGAGTTTCAATTTGTTTTCAATCATACAAGCCGCTGGCTGGCCCATCTGGTCCCTGGTGGCCTGCTCCATCGTGGCGCTGGCACTGGTCATTGAGCGCTTCATCAGCCTGGACACCCGCAAAGTGGCGCCCCCCAAACTGTTGGACGAAGTCATCTTGCTCACCCGCAACTCACTGCCGGTGCCTGGCGTGGTGACCCAGCTGGAGCAAAACTCGGCTCTGGGCGAAGTACTGGCGAGTGGACTGCGCGCCCTCAACAACAATCCCCGCTGCAACGACGACGACTTGCGCAGTGCGGTGGAGGGAACGGGCCGCCAAGTGGCGCGTCGGCTGGAGCGCTACCTGAACGCCCTGGCCACCATTGCCTCGGCCGCGCCGCTTTTCGGTTTGTTTGGCACGGTGGTGGGCATGATCGAGATTTTTGGCTCTCAAAGCTCGGCCGGTGGGGCCACTGGCGGCAACCCGGCGCAGTTGGCACAAGGTATTTCAATTGCGCTGTACAACACCGCCTTTGGTTTGATTGTGGCGATACCTTCCCTCATTTTCTGGCGCTACTTCCGCGCCCGGGTGGACGGCTACCTGCTGACCCTGGAGTTGGCGGCCGATCGCCTGGTGCGTCACCTGATTCAGTTGCGCCAGCGATGATGAACTTTCGCCGACGTGAACGTGAAGAACCGGAGATCAACCTGATCCCGTTCATTGACGTGCTGCTGGTTGTGCTGATCTTTCTCATGATGTCAACCACCTACAGCAAATTCACCGAACTGCAACTCAAACTGCCTGTGGCCGATGCGGATGTGCAGCGCGATTACCCCAAGGAAGTGCTGATAACCGTCAGCAGCGATGGCGCCTATTCTGTCAACCAGGTGCCGGTTGCGGGCAACAGCCTGGACGCCCTGACGCAAGCGCTGGAAGCTGGCGCCAAAGCCGGCAAAGAATCCGTGCTGGTCATCAGCGCCGATGCCAGCGCCAAGCACCAGGCGGTCATCACCGTGATGGAAGCTGCACGGCGTCTGGGTTTGGTGCAAATCACCTTTGCCGCCAAATCATCAACTTCTGCCAAAAACTGAGCGCATGCAACGCGCAGCGGCCGACTCCCTACTTCACCGAACGCTGACACAAGCCTGGCGGCAACGCGGGGTGCTGGCCTGGCTGTTGTGGCCGCTGTCGCTGCTATGGGGAGCTTTGGCTGCTTTGCGAAGGGGGCTCTACCGCTGGGGCTGGCTCAGCACAACGGGCGTGCCCGTGCCCGTGGTGGTGGTGGGCAATGTGATGGTGGGCGGCTCGGGCAAAACGCCTGTGGTTATTGCCTTGGTCAAGCATTTGCAAGCCCAGGGCTGGCGCGTGGGCGTGATCTCGCGTGGCTATGGTCGTCATACCCTCGATTGCCGCGAAGTGCTGGCCCACAGTGCGGCGCACGAGGTGGGCGACGAGCCGGCCTTGATTCTGCACGCTACCTCAGCGCCGGTGTTTGTTGCCCCGCGCCGGTTGCAAGCTGCTCGCGCCTTGCTGGCGACGTACCCGCAGGTTCAAATCATCATCAGTGACGACGGCCTGCAGCACCTGGCCCTGAAGCGTGACATTGACCTCTGCGTATTTGACGACCGTGGACTGGGCAACGGGTTTTTATTGCCCGCCGGGCCCCTGCGCGAACCTTGGCCCCGACCGGTGGATCTGGTGGTGCACACCGGCAACCAACCGGCACTTGCAAGCATTCCAGGTTTCAGGGCGCAACGCCGTTTGGCCGACCATGCACTGCGTGCTGACGGCCGCCAAATACCGCTTGCTGAACTGCGTCGACCCGACGGCCCGCCTTTGCTGGCGCTGGCGGGCATTGCCAAACCTGAAGATTTTTTCAACATGCTGCGTCAACAAGGGCTGGTGCTGGCGCAAACCCTGGCCTTGCCCGATCACTTTGATTTTGACAACTTCGACCTCAGCCCTTACAAAGACTTCACCCTGGTTTGCACCGAAAAAGACGCGGTCAAACTGTGGCGTTATGAACCGCAGGCCATAGCAG
>JBIKZP010000222.1:0-4757 GCA_044354655.1 Rhodoferax sp.
CCGTAGTCGGCGTGCTGACCGCCAAGGCGTGGGTACTGGGCTGGTATGCCAGCGCCGTTGGGGCTGTGGCAACCGGCACAAGCAGGCACCTGGCGGTCGGCAATGCCACCGCGGTAAATGCGCTCACCCAAGGCCACCAGCTCTTTGTCTTTGGCAAAACCAGGCTTGGCGGTTTTGGAAGCCGCCCAGTAAGAGATGTTCCGCATGTCTTCGTCACTGAGCGTACCGGCAAAACCCGACATGATGGCGTTGGCACGTTTGCCGGACTTGAATTCCTGCAACTGCTTGACCAGGTATTCGGGGTGCTGTTGGGCCAGTTTGGGGTTGGCAGCGATGGCGGAGTTGGCGTCGGCACCGTGGCAAGAAGCACAAACAGCGGTGTAACTGGCTTCACCTTTGACGAGGTCGGGTTTGACCACTTTGACCGGTTCAGCTTTGGCCGCGACGGGCTTGGCATCTGCAGCGAAGGTGGAGAAAGCCGGCGCGGCAAGGGCGGCGGTAATTAAAAGAGAGGCAAGCAACTTCATAATCAATGGCGTGTCTGGTGAGCAAAAACAGGCTGATTCTACAATGCAGCCATGGGTCTTCACCCTTTACTTCATGACTACCAACACAAACCCTCCTGCACCGGCCGCCCCGGCACGCTCCCCTGACGCTTCTGCCAAGGCTGCCGCCCTGGTCGCCTCGGGTTGGCTGCATACGGCCAAATTTCTCACCACCGCACCTCAGTTGCACTTTTTACCCGCCCTGGAGGTGCCGGAAATTGCCTTTGTAGGCCGTTCCAACGCGGGCAAGTCCACCTGTATCAACACGCTCACGCAGCAAAAACAGCTGGCCTTTGCCTCTAAAAAGCCAGGCCGCACCCAACACATCAACCTGTTTTCTCTGGGTAAACAAGGCGTGACCGACGCCGTACTGGCAGACTTGCCCGGTTACGGTTATGCGGCAGTGCCCAAGCAGGACAAGATTCGCTGGCAGCAGGTGATGGCCAATTACCTGGTGACGCGTGAAAACCTGAAAGCCATTGTGCTGATGTGCGATCCACGCCACGGCTTGACCGAGCTGGACGAAATTTTGCTCGACGTGATTCGACCTCGGGTGGAAGAAGGCCTGAAATTTCTGGTCATCCTGACCAAGGCCGACAAGCTCACCCGAGCCGAGCAGACCAAGGCCTTGTCGATCATGAAGCTGCAATCCGGCGGCGGTGAAGTTCGGCTTTTTTCGGCCACCAAACGCATCGGCATTGACGAGGTCTCGACCCTGCTTTGGAATTGGGCCCACCCGGCTGAAAAACCAGCCGCCGAGTAAGGGTGCCAGCGCGAACGCCTGGGCCAAGACCTGCGCCATAACCCGCGCTGAACCCCAAGCTTTTATCGGTTCACACCATGATTGAAACCTTTAACCAACTCCTGCCCCACGGCATCACTCTGGGCTGCCGGGCCGCTGGTGAGCGTGGCCGGCCGGTGCTGATGTTTTTGCATGGCTTCCCTGAAGGCGCCTTCGTCTGGGATGAACTGCTGCTGTATTTCTCCCGGCCGGAAAACGGCGCCTACCGCTGTGTAGCCCCGTATTTGCGCGGATTTGGTCCCTCCAGTGCGCCCAGCGAGGTCAGCGCCTACCGCCCCAAACACTTGGTGCAGGACATCGTGGCACTGATCGCGATTGAAACCCAATCGTCCAGCACTTCGAGCTCGCCCTTGGCCTGCCTGGTAGCGCACGACTGGGGCGGTGCCGTGGCTTGGAATCTGGCCAACCAGGCGCCGCATTTGATGCAACAACTGGCCATCATCAACTCGCCCCACCCGGGCACCTTCTTGCGCGCCCTCCAATTTGACCCGCAGCAACAAGCCGCCAGCGCTTACATGCTGGACCTGATCAAGCCAAACGCTGAAAGCTGGCTGGCGCAGGACGACTTCGCCAATCTGTGGGACTTCTTGCAGCCGGGCCACGGGGATGGTGGCGATAGTGGCGATAGTGGCGATGGTGGAGCCCGCCAGCAACAGGCGACGTGGCTCACCGAAGAACTTCAAACGAGCTACCGCGAGGTATGGCGCGCAGGGCTGACCGGCGGCTGCAACCTGTACCGGGCTTCGCCACTGCGCCCGCCCACGGCGCAGGACCCGGGGGCCGCAGCCCTTGATCTGCCGCACGCGATGCTCAGCGTTCACCTTCCTACCCTGGTGCTTTGGGGCCTGCAAGATAGCGCCTTGCGGCCGGTATTGCTCGACGGGCTGGAAGACTTCGTCAAGCCGCTGACCGTGGTGCGTGTGGCCGACGCCTCGCACTGGATCGTGCACGAGCAGCCGGCCTTGGTGATGCGCTTGCTGGCCGACTTTTTAAAGCGCGCTCAATAAGGTGCGGTTTGACCGGGCGGCTGGGTTTTGAAGCGCTTGTGCACCCAGTAGTACTGGTCGGGCATGGCGTCAATATAGGTTTGCAGTTGCAGGTTCATGCGGGCCGTGTCGGCTAGGGCGTCGTCGGTCGGGAAGTCTTTCCAGGCGGGTTGGACCTCTACCTCGTAACCTTGCGGCGTCAAGCGCGTGATGACCGGGACCACCTGGGCCCGGCCCAGCCTGGCAAAGCGCGACAAAGACGGCACGGTCGCCGCCGAAATGCCATAAAAAGGCACAAACACCGATTCACTCAGACCAAAACTCATGTCTGGCAATAAATACAAGAGGTCGCCCTGGCGCAGGGCCGCCACCAGCGGCTTCACGCCGTCCTCGCGCAACAGCAGTCTCGCCTGTCCAAAGCGCTGACGGCCCGCCAGAATCCAGTCGTCCAGCACGTGGTTGGACTGCGGGGTGTAGATGGTTTGAAAGTGACGCGGCAGCTGTTGCGTCAATGCCGTCCAGCCGGCATCCAGACCGACAAAATGCGGGGCAAAAATGACCACTGGCTCTCTGCCCTGCAAAGCGTCCAGGGCGCCAGTCAAGGTCAAGCGCTGGCGCACCAGATCGTCCGGACCGTGCCACAACCAGCCCCGGTCCAGCCAGGCCTGGGCAAAGTGAATAAAGGTCTGACGCGCCAAGGCCCGGAGCTCTTGCTGCGACAGCTTCGGAAAACACAGGCGTAAATTGATGAACACCACGCGCCTGCGCGGCAGCACCAGCGCGTACAAGGCCCAGCCCAACAGCCAGCCCAAGGTGCGGACCCAGGCCAGTGGCAAATGCGCCAAACGCCGCATCACCCATACGCCGCAACGGCTCACCAGCGCCTGGCTCATGCCGAAGACTCCTGGCGCGGGTTTTTATAGCGCTCATAAGCCCATAAATACTGCTGCGGGCACTGAAGAATCAAACCCTCCAGCGCAGCATTGATAGCCGCCACCGATGCTTCAGTGTCCTCCCCCACCGCGACGGGCAAAGGTTGTACGTGCACCCGGTAGCCCTGGCCCCGGGGCAAACGCTCACCCCAGGCGATCAGCACCGTGGCCCCGGTTTGCTGCACCATGCGCACCGCCAGCGTCATGGTGTAGGCGTCGCGACCAAAGAACGGCGCCCAAAGGCCCATGCCCAGGGGCGGCACCTGGTCGGGTAAGAGTCCGAGAGATTGGCCCTGTTTCAAGGCCTTAATCATCTGGCGCACACCCGACAAGGTGGTGGGCGCGGTCTTCAGGCCCGGTCGCAAACGGGCAGACGCCACCAAAGCGCGCAACCAGGGCTGACGGGGCGGCCGGTACAACACCGTCATGGGCTGTTGCGCGCCAAAGCGCTGCGCGTAGGCTTGGGCGGTGATTTCAAAACAACCCAGATGCGGCGTCAAAAACACCACGCCGTGCCCCAGGGACAACGCCGCCTCCACGTGAAAGGCGCCATCCCACTGCAAAGGCACGGGGGCGCCAACCCACAGGCGAGGCAATTCGGCCACCAGCTTGCCACTCGCCCCCACGGCACCCAGCCACAGGCGCCAACCCACGCCGGCTTGGCGGGCGTTGGCCAAAAACCGTCGGCGGTAGGTTTCTGACACCACGAAGACGAGCCAACCCAGGCTCCAGCCCAAAGCATGGGCCACAACCAAGGGTAATTTGGCAAATAGTTTGAAGAGAAGGTGCATCAATCAGGTAAGATCCGCGCGTCGCTGAGTTATGAACTACTTGCAGGGCGACCCACAAAGACTGGCTTTCGCGAGCCGCCATTGTGCCTTGTCAACTTTGACAACACTGCTAAAGCGTTCGCCAAAGCATAAAGCCCAAGCAACGCGATTTTTTTAATTGTTAACTTGGTCACTGGAGCTCAAAACATGGCGAACGATTTTCTCTTTACCTCCGAATCCGTCTCTGAAGGTCACCCCGACAAGGTGGCCGATCAAATTTCTGATGCCATTCTGGACGCGATCTTCAAGCAAGACCCCAAGTCCCGCGTAGCCGCCGAGACTTTGACCAACACCGGTCTGGTGGTGCTGGCCGGTGAAATCACCACCAACGCGCATGTGGACTACATCCAGGTGGCACGCGACACCATCAAACGCATTGGCTACGACAACACCGAGTACGGCATCGACTACAAGGGCTGCGCCGTGTTGGTGGCCTACGACAAACAAAGCAACGATATCGCCCAGGGCGTGGACCACGCCAGTGATGACCACCTCAACACCGGCGCCGGTGACCAGGGCCTGATGTTTGGCTACGCCTGCGACGAAACACCCGAGCTGATGCCTGCCCCGATTTACTACGCCCACCGCCTGATGGAGCGCCAGGCCCAGTTGCGCAAAGACGGCCGCCTGCCCTTTTTGCGTCCTGACGCCAAGAGCCAGGT
>JBIKZP010000223.1:0-4741 GCA_044354655.1 Rhodoferax sp.
TTTTGATGTCGAGCCTTGTGGCTGCCGTGTTGGCAACTTCTTTTTCAGGCGCCTCTGCGCAAACAGACTTGAACAGTTTGATTGCTGCCGCAAAAAAAGAAGGCACTGTAAATAGCCTGGGCATGCCCGATGACTGGGCCAATTGGAAAGACACCTGGGATCAGATGAAATCCAAATACGGCATCACGCACCAGGACACAGACATGAGTTCGGCGCAAGAAATTGCCAAGTTTGAAGCCGAAAAAACCGACGCATCAGGTGACATTGGTGATGTAGGCCATTCTTTCGGCCCTATTGCCGTGGCCAAGGGTGTGACCATTCCCTACAAGCCAACCACCTGGAACGACATTCCCGCCTGGGCCAAAGACACAGACGGCCACTGGGCACTGGCCTATACCGGCGCGATCTCCTTTATCAGCAACAACAAGCTGGTAAAAAACCCACCCAAGACCTGGAAAGACTTGCTGGCAGGAAAGTACAAAGTGTCGGTTGGTAACGTAGGTGTGGCAAGCCAAGCCAATAGCTCCGTGCTGTCCGCAGCCATTGCCGGAGGCGGCAGCGAGAAAAACATGGATCCCGCGTTCAAATTGTTTGCTGAGCTGGCAAAACAAGGCCGACTGTCGCTGCTGGACCCCAGCTTTGCCAACCTCGAAAAAGGTGAAGTTGAAGTGGGTTTGATGTGGGACTACCTTGCGCTTGGCTTTAGAGACAAACTCGATGCCAAAAACTTCACCGTGGTCATCCCTCAGGATGGTTCGGTCATCGCCGGCTACACCACTATTATTAACAAATATGCCAAGCACCCCAATGCAGCCAAGTTGGCACGGGAATACATTTTTAGCGATGCCGGCCAAATCAATTTGGCGCGGGGTTATGCGCGTCCTATTCGCACATCGATCGTGATGCCTAAAGATGTGAAAGCCAAAATGTTGCCTGACAGCATGTATGTCAACGCCAAACCGATCAAAGATTTTGCGGCATGGGAAGTTGCCACCAAAGCTTTGCCGCGTCAGTGGCAAGAGCAAGTCATGGTCTACAACAAGTAAGTCGCAGATGAAAAGCAAGGTCATCTTGATTGTTGTGGATGGCCTTGCCTGGCAGGTGGCCCACGATGGCATGGGCCATCTACAAGGATTATGTGAAGCGGGGCGCGCCAGTCTCTACCGTATGGCGTGCGAATTACCCTCGCTGTCGCGCCCGCTGTACGAATGTATTTTGACGGGTGTTCGGCCCGTCGATAGCGGCATTGTGAACAACGGCGTGACGCGGCTTTCCAAGGAAGAAAGCATTTTTCACCTGGCGCGAAAGGCGGGGGCCACGACGGCTGCTGCGGCCTACAACTGGATCAGTGAGCTTTACAACCGCTCGCCCTATGACGCAGTGCGTGATCGGTTGACCGACGATAAAAGCCTGCCCATACAGCACGGATTTTTTTACCACACGGACAGCTACCCAGACGACCATCTCTTGATTGATGCGGAGATTTTGCGGCAACGCCATGACCCGGATTTTTTATTGATACACCCCATGAATACTGACGATGCGGGGCATCGGCACGGTTTGGCGAGTGCGCAGTATCGAAACTCCGCACGGCGCTTTGATGACCACCTGTCGGCATTTTTACCCTTGTGGATGGCGCAGGGCTATCAAGTGCTGGTCACCAGCGACCACGGCTTCAACAATGACCACACCCACCGGGGTGTATTGCCCGAAGAGCGTCAAGTCCCCTTGTTTGTTTTTGGCGATCGCTTTAGCCACGACCCCGCAGCGGCGCCACGCCAGTTGGAGTTATGCGGCATCGTGGCGCACCTTCTCGGCATACCGCACCAAAAGCTCATGAATAAAGAGTTGCTGCGCGCATGACCTATCCACTGCAGCCGCCTACTGGACCAGCAGCACCGAGCCCACAGACCAAAACGCAGAAAAGACCATGGCGTGCCATGCTGTGGTTGCTGCCGCTATTGGGCGTTCTTTCTCTGTTCTCACTGGCCCCAGCTGTGTGGGTTGTCATCAATAGCGCCAAGGTTGAAGGGCTGTGGTCGTTGGCGCACTTCATTGAAATAGGGGGCTCGTCTTTCTACCGGCAAGCGTTTGGAAACAGTCTGTTTGTGTCGGTGTGGTCCAGCTTGATTGGCCTGGTCATTGCGTTGGTTGGGGCCGCCTCCATTAAACGTGTAGACAGTGGTTTGCGCGACATCACGGTGGCCTTCACCAACATGGCCAGCAACTTGAGTGGCGTGCCGCTGGCCTTTGCCTTCATCATCATCATGGGGACCAATGGCGCAGTGACCCTGTTGCTGCGCGATGCTGGGGCAGGCGAAGACTTTAACGTGTACTCCCGCCTAGGGTTGACGATGATCTACACCTACTTTCAGGTGCCTCTTGCCGTGCTGTTGTTGTACCCAGCCTTTGATGCACTGGATGACGATTGGCAGGATTCAGCCGCCTTGCTGGGCGCGTCCAAACGACAGTACTGGCGGCTGATTGCCCTGCCTGTGATCATGCCTTCTGTGCTGGGCACCTTCGTCCTTCTGTTTGCCAATGCCATGGGCGCCTATGCCAGCGCCTACGCCTTGATGGGGTCCAATTACAACCTGGTCACCATCCGAATCTCCAGTCTGGTGGCCGGCGATATTTTTCTGGAACCCCAACTCGCTGCAGCCCTGTCCGTGCTGTTGGTTGCCGTGTTGATCGTTCTGGTGGTGGTGAACCAAATGCTGCTCAAGAGAAGCTACCATGCGCGCTAGTTTTTACCATCGCTTTGTGGTGGGCGCCTTGATTACGCTGCTAAGCGTTCCGGTGCTGGCGACACTTTTGTACTCCGTCGCAAGCCATTGGGGCGCCACTGTTTTACCCGACGGACTCTCGCTGGTCTGGTACATCAAGCTATGGCAAGACGCCAGGTTTATCACCGCATTCGGCCACTCCGTTTTGGTGGCAACGGCCACGTTGTTGTTGAGCACACTGCTGGTTGTGCCCGCCACCTTTGTGGTTTTTTATTACTTCCCCAAACTTGACCGCTGGATGAACATCCTTCTGTTGATTCAGTTTGCGGTGCCACCAGTGGTTTCTTCTGTGGGCTTGCTACAAATTTATGCAGACGGTCCGATACCGATCATTGGCACCCCCTGGGTCCTGATCGGTTGCTACTTCACCATTGTTTTACCCTTTATGTACCGGGCAATCACCAGCGGACTGCAGGGTTTGAATGTGCGCGATTTGATGGATGCAGCCCACCTGCTGGGGGCCAGTTCTACGGAGGCGTTTTTGCGCGTGATCTTGCCGAATATTCGCAAGGGTTTGATGGCCTCCTTGTTTTTGTCCTTTTCATTTTTACTGGGTGAGTTCGTCTTTGCCAACATGCTGGTCGGCAACCGTTACGAAACACTCAACGTGTACCTCTACACCATGCGACAAAAGAGCGGGCACTTCACCAGCGCCATCGTTATGAGTTACTTTATGTTTACGCTGGCCGTGACTTGGATTGCTACACGCCTGAGCCGATAGGACCTTGCCATGAGTTTTTTGACGGTTTCCAATTTATCCAAGAGCTTTGGCAAGACCAAAGTGTTTGAGCACATCAGCTTCGACATCGAGGAGGGCGAGTTGGTCACCTTGCTCGGGCCCAGCGGATGCGGCAAATCAACCCTGTTGCGCTGCATCGCCGGGCTGACTGAGCCGGACGAAGGACAAATCGGCGTACTGGGTGAAGACATTACCCAACGCGCGCCACAAAAGCGCGGCATTGGCATGGTGTTTCAAAGTTATGCCTTATTTCCAAACCTCACGGTGATGGGGAACATTGCGTTTGGATTACAAATGCAGGGCGTGCAAGCCCATGAAATCGAGCAGCGTGTGACCGAGGTCATTGGTCTGGTCGAGTTGCAGGGCCATGAGAAGAAGTTGGTGCACCAGTTGTCAGGCGGTCAGCGCCAACGCGTGGCGCTGGCGCGTGCTTTGGTGGTGCGGCCTCGAATCTTGCTGCTGGACGAGCCCTTGTCGGCGCTGGATGCCCGCATTCGAAAAAATCTGCGTGAAGAAATTCGCCGTATTCAAACCCAGTTAAAACTCACCACCGTTTTTGTGACACATGACCAGGAAGAGGCCATGATTTTGTCGGACCGCATCTTTGTCATGAACCAGGGTTGCATTGTGCAGACCGGTTCAGCCGAAACCATTTACACCCGCCCAACCAGCGAATTTGTGGCCCGTTTCATGGGCAGTTTTAATCTGCTCAATCCAGAGCAGGCCAAAGCACTGCTGGGCCTAGACATCAAGGGTCAACTCGCCATTCGACCCGAGTCGATTCAAGTGGCGCATCCCGGTCACGCCTATGCGGGCGACTGGAGTGCACCATGCCGCGCCACGGTGCGCCACCACCAGCTTCTGGGCAATGTGATTCGTTACCACGTCGACGCGCAAGGTTGCCACCTCATGGTGGACACCCTCAACCGCAGCGCTGATGCGCTGCTGCCCCAGCATGCCGCCATTGACTTGTTGTTCAACCGCCAAGAACTGCAAGCCGTGGCTTGATGCGCTTTACTGCTTGATGGCTTCGACCTGAATGACCAGGCGCACACCTTGCAAATCTCTACAGCCCCTTACCCGCGCCTAAACCTCACATGCCCAAGGCATACCGGTGCGCACCCCGTGGCAGCGCGGGAATAGCGCGGGCGGCATCGAGCATGGTGCGGGCGGTGAAAGCGATGTTGTCCAGCCGGGCCTCCAGCAGCAGCGTGGG
>JBIKZP010000224.1:0-4740 GCA_044354655.1 Rhodoferax sp.
TGCATCAAACCATACGGGCTCTGCTTGAACCGTAGCTGCTCGAAATTTATTTGTGTAGGTAACCATGATTGCTAACTCCTCTTTGTTTTGGGGATTTCACTTTAGCAATGCCAATAGCCTAGCAATTGTCATTTCTTCTTGCCAACATTGTCGAATTATTACGCTGTGGGCGTGACTCAGGCGGGCATAGGCAACGTGCCGTGCCGTGGGCAGTCGGGCGGGAACCTGCCCTTTACAACGACTCAGGCAAAGACTGCCCGCACAACGATTTTTTGGTTTCGGTAATACCCTCATTGCCGAGAAAAAGGACTTGGCTGCCCATGGTGGGCCTCTTGGCTAATACGTACCAGACTTAGTCGGCTCGCAAACTACCAGACCATTTGCCAACCACATCCCCACGTATTTAGGGCTCCAAAGCATGTACAAGTCTCCCCAGAGTCTTGAGCGCTGGCCCGAGTTGTCCCGCCGAGGGGTGTCCGAAATTGAGTCGAATGAAGTGGCTGAATCGCTGGTCCGCAGAGAACAATTGTCCTGGAGCGATGCTGATGCTTTGAGACAGGGCCAGGCGCTGCAACTCCAGTGCATTCAATCCAGGCGGCAACTCCACCCACAAAAAGTAGCCGCCCTCGGGCTGGGTAACCCGTACGCCTGCCGGAAAATGCTTGGCAATGGCTTGAAGCGCCACGTCCCGCTGCGCGCTGAGTGCCCCGCGCAATATGCGCAGGTGCTTGTCGTAACCCCCCTCCTGGAGGTAGTTCAGGATGCCCAATTGCACTGGTACCGAGACAGACAAGGTGCTTGAAAGTTTGAGCCGCTCCACGGTGCGCGCATAACGGCCTGCTGCCGTCCATCCCAACCGATACCCGGGTGCCAGATTCTTGGAAAACGAGCTGCAGTGCAACACCCAGCCGTCCTTGTCAAAGCTTTTGGCCGGTGGCGGCCTCCGCACGCCAAAGTACAACTCACCATACACATCGTCCTCGATCAACGGGATACCCTTTTGCGAAAGTAAGTGAACCAGTTTGCGTTTGTTCTCCAAGGGCATCAGTGCACCTAAAGGATTCTGGAAGTTGGGCATGAACCAGCAGGCCTTTACGCGCTCGCGCTTGAGCACAGCTTCTAGCGAATCAAGTTGAATGCCATCGCGTGGGTGAGTGGCTACCTCCACCGCGCGCAGCTTTAAACGTTCGAGCGCCTGCAGGCAGCCATAAAAGGCTGGAGACTCAATGGCCACGGCATCACCTGCTTGGGTGACGGCTTGCAGGCACAAGTTCAGCGCCTCCATCGCACCGCTGGTGATCACAATTTCATCTGAGCTGGCGATGACGCCGTTTCCCATGTAGCGCAGCACAATTTGGCGGCGTAACTCCGCGTTACCCTGTGCCAGGTCTTCAAGCAGTTGAGCCGAGGACATTTTCCGCAGTGCGGCGCTCATGCTGCGTCCGAGTCGGGCCAGTGGAAACAGATTGGGGTTGGGAAAGGCAGATCCGAGAGGCACAACATCGCGTCCGTGCCCCGCACCCAGGACCTCCAGCACCAAGTCGTTAATGACCACCTCCCTTGGCTCGGGGGCCGGGTCGGCGGCTTGTGGCTCGTTGCGCAAGGTAGGCCGACTTTTGACAAAGTAGCCCGAGCGTGGGCGCGCCTCTATCAATCCTCGCGCCTCTAGCAGATAGTAGGCCTCAAACACCGTGGACGGGCTCAGGTGCCGGGCGGTGATGGTCTGGCGCACGGACGGCAGCCTCTCGCCGGGTTTAACGGTCCCTGAGGCGATCAGGGCTTCAATGTCCTCGGCAAGTAATTCGTACTTTTTCATGTGCAAGGTGGGGTCAGGAGTCTGACGAAACTGATACGGTATTTTAAAGAATAACTGAGTCTGGCGGCATCAGATGTTGTTCGCGACACTGCTCCAAACCGTTTACGAGTACCCCCGAACATGAGCCTAACTGCATCGTCATCTGTATCGCGCCGTCTAGCATGGAGGCTGCTTTTTATTGGCCTTTGCCAAGCCACAGTCTTGGCAGCTGAACCACCAAATAACATGGGGCAACGGATGCAGGCCTGCGCCATATGCCATGGCCCGGAGGGGCGAGCGACGAACAGCGGCTATTTCCCAAGGATTGCGGGCAAGCCTGCCGGTTATTTGTACAACCAGCTCATCAACTTTCGAGAAGGCAGACGCCAGAACGCGACCATGGCTTATCTGCTGGACCACATGTCCGACCAGTACCTGAGCGAGATCGCTAACCATTTCGCATCACTGGACCTTCCCTATCCGCCTGCGCAGACCACCCAAGCGCCCTCGGCAACGCTAGCCCGTGGAGAGCAACTGGTTCGTTACGGTGACGCAACCCGTGGCGTACCAGCCTGCGCGAGCTGCCATGGAGCGGCAATGACGGGCGTGGCTCCCGCTATGCCGGGACTGCTCGGTCTGCCGCACGGTTACCTCATAGGGCAGTTGGGTGCATGGCGCGCCGGCATGCGGCGTGCAGCCTCGCCAGACTGCATGGGAGAAATCACACGCCGACTGTCACCTCAGGACGTTGTGGCTGTTGCGACCTGGCTGTCTTCGCAGCCAGTCAAGCTGGGCTTACCTGCTGGCAGCCTGCCTGCTAAACCAACCATGGAATGCGGGAGTGGATTCCGATGAAAGTAAAGCGCTGGAAATTCACCAAAACCTTAGCCTGGATCCTGGCCGTGAGTATTGGGGGCTTAGTGTTCATTGTGTCGATGAACGGCCAGGATGGCAGCCCCATCGATGAACCCCTCACTATCGAGTTATCGGCACCGCAGGTGTCTCAGCGTGGCGCCTATTTGGTCCAGGTTGGAAACTGTGCTGCCTGCCATACCGCGCGAGGAGGCTTACCGTTTGCCGGAGGAAAAGGTATTGACACACCGTTTGGCACAGTTGTCACCTCCAATATCACCTCAGACAGACTGACAGGAATTGGCGCTTGGACCACAGCCGACTTCTGGCGAGCGATGCATCATGGCCGCTCAAAAGATGGCAGGCTGCTCTATCCCGCCTTTCCTTACACGGAGTACACCCGAATCACCAGAGACGACACGGACGCGATGTTTGCTTACCTGCTCAGTGTGCAGCCAGTCCAACAGACCAATCGGCCCCATGCTTTGCAGTTTCCATACAACACCCAGGCAGCCTTGGCGGTATGGCGAGCGCTGTTCTTTTCGCCAGAGCAATTCGAGCCCCTGAAGAAGCAGAGCGATGAATGGAATCGAGGTGCGTATTTGGTGAAAGGGGTAGGTCACTGCCAAGCCTGTCACGCGCCACGCAACATGTTCGGTGCTACCCAATCCAAGCTCGGTTTGAGTGGCGGCTTGATCCCAATGCAGAACTGGTATGCCTCGTCTCTCGCCTCGCCAGCTGAGGCGGGTCTTCAAGACTGGGCCATTGAGGAAATCATGCAATTGCTCAAGACAGGCAAGTCTGCCAACAGCTCAACTTTAGGACCGATGGCAGAGGTTGTTTTCAGCAGCACGCAACACCTGACTCAGAAGGACTTGAAAGCCATGGCTCATTTTTTGAAAGAGCTGCCGAGACAAGAAAATGCAAAAGTGGATCGGAAGCTTGCCAACTCTGAGAGCCTGCAAATCGGTCAAGGCATTTATCACAACCAATGCGCTCAATGCCATGGGGACAATGGCGAGGGGCGTGGTGACTATCCGTCCTTGGCGGGCAATCGCACGGTCACCATGAATTCAAGCGTCAACCTGGTTCGGATCATCCTCAGCGGTGGTTTCACGCCGACCACTGAAGGTAACCCGCGCCCCTATGGAATGCCCCCCTTCGGGCATACCCTCTCGGACTCAGAGGTCGCCGCCGTTGCGACTTATGTTCGAAATGCTTGGGGTAACAACGCCGGAGCAGTCATGCCACTTAACGTACAGAAAACCCGATGAAAAGGATCTGCTTGAAAATTTTGCACGCACTAAAGACAGTGCTCTGGAGCTTTATTGGCATAGGAGGTGGAAGAAAACAAGGAAAGGACTTCCAATCAAGCCCGCTGATATTCATTGCGATCGGTTTTATTTTGCTAATAATTTTTGTTGGAACGCTTGTAGTCATTGCAAACGCCATGGTGAAAGCCAGCTAATCAACGGTAAGGGAGGTTTCCCTTGACATTGGCCAAACCCAGACGCAAGAGGAAAAAAAGTAAATGTGAACGGCTAGTTTGGGTACAGCAGATCGGAAATTCATTTGACTGGAATCAGCCTGATCCCGAAGGTTAACTATGGACAAGCAGCTGAGTTTTTTTCGAAATTCAACTACTCCAAAGAAGTCATTGGTCGGTATCCGCCGCCCAATGCAGTCATGAGCAACCACTTTCTCTCGTGTTTCTTTTCAAGAGCCCAAGCACTCAATCAAGCCATTGCAGTCATTGCACAGCCCGATTCAACGGACGCAACTACTCGCTGGAGTTAACAGCCCCGTCAGCTGACGACGCCGCACCCGCAGTCAAATTAGCATCAACTGTGTCCAGTCGGGTGAGCAATGGTTTTTTGTAGCTCAACACGAGAGGCCGTGTTGGCAAATTGGGGGTAGCCCCCCTGGGCAGAAAAGGTAACTGCCGTTGGCGCGCGGTTTGACGCTGCATATTTCTCACTCCCTGATTTACTTTATTTATGTTGTGGAGTCTAGCAAACGCCCTATGCAAAAACCGAGGTCGTTTTGAAATATTTCTTCAAGGGCAAACCCTTGGTCTATGCCTTGGGCTTTAT
>JBIKZP010000014.1:0-15044 GCA_044354655.1 Rhodoferax sp.
AGGGGCCATTGCCTGCTGGTCAGGCGGAGGGGCCAGCACCTGTGACCCATGGGCCAGCAAGAGGTCCACTGATTGGTGTGATTCCAGCATACCCAGTGTGCGCAATTCATTGACAGTCGGCTGCATTATGTTAAAAACCACGACACGGTTGCCGGCATAGGACAAGGCCGCTGAACACGCACCAGCGCTTATAACTGGGGGTGCAACTGCAACTTCAGTGCGGTACATGGGGGTGCTGCAGTGTGCGGAGGCCGCTGCGAGGGATTCACTAAACTCTTTCACATAGCGCGCTGTTGATGCTTGCAGCCCGCGGTAACGCTCAGCCATCGACTGTGAAGCCAGTTGTTGCAAGTGCGCCTGCATGGACAAACTCATCAACACCATGAAGCTCGAACCAATGGATAAGACCAGCGTCAGCTCCAACAAGGTGAACCCCCCTTGTTGGCCCATTTTTTTGGGTCGAGCAAGGCGGTGAATGTCACCCCTATTACTTGGCATTAAGACCCGCCTGCATGGACATGGCCGTGCTCATGAAACCGGCGAACATCAACCCCAGGAGGAGTCCGCACATCAGCATCATGACGATGTTGAGCAGGGCAGCACGCTTCTCAATGACACCCATCATCTGATCAATCGCGCCGGAGCCTGTTCGAATGAAGGCCTCCACCGGATCACGACGCTCTGAGGCATCCTGCACCTTGTCAGCCATATCCACATTGAGCATGCCAGTCCTGAATGCGTGGCCGAAATACGGCGTGCTCGGCCGCGCAAGATTACGCATAATTTTTCGGATATGCCACTTCATCCAGGGTGCAGCAAAACCCTGTGCTCGGTCAAGCGAAGTCCTCAGGGAGATCCCCGAGCGCATCATCGCCGCAAGCGAGACGAGCATCAGAGAGCCCGAAAAGTCACGGTAAAGGTTATAAGGAAAGTAGTTGTCGACCCGCACACGCAAATCTCCTACCCAGCGATCCAGCGAAAATACAAAAAGTGAAACTATCACGGCTAGAACACACACCACATACAGACCGTAGCCAGTCACGAAACTTGAAATCCAGTAAAGAACTCGGCCCAAGGGAGGCCACTTTGAGGGCGGCAAAAGTTCAACCAAAACGGGCACGGCAAGCCACGAAAATCCTGCCAGCATCACCGAAAAAAGCACCAAAAGAAAAGCCGGATAAGCCAACGCCTTCTGCAAGGCAGCGCGCATTTTTTCAACCTTTTCAACGGTCTGCGCCATGTATAGGAAGCCATCAGCCATCACCTGGTCTCCGGCACTCTGCGAAGCATCCATAAGCGTTCGCTCCAACGGACTGGCAATGTGCGTCAACGCAGCCGACACTGAACCGCTTTGCAAGCCGCGTAACATTTCCAGATAAGCCAGCGATAAAGAAGAGCCACGCATACGCGCACGCATTTCATATTTGCGAAGGGTATTGACCAGGGGCACACGCTCACGCAGACTGGCAGAGAGCTCGTAATACAGATTTCCACGCCCCTTACGCAACACCCGTCGCCCCTGACGGAGCTTGAAATTCAGCAACCATTTTTCCATCTTCAGCCCAGTGCACGGGCACGCGCCAGCAAGGCAGGTGCGCCAAAGCAACGCTCAAAGTGAAAAGGATCGAGCTGGCCAGTGGCGACCAGATACAGCGCATGCCCCCACGCCTCCTTGCCCTGCATGTCAGGTTCATCAAAACCGGCTTTGCGCTGCGCCATCGCATAAGTCCGCGCCTGCAGATCATCTCCTGCGCGCAACAGGGCCAACAGATTCGGGTCAACCGGCACCACCTCGGCCACCACCGTCATGCCATGCACCCCGGCATGTCCTTCATCATTGGATTGGAGACCATCTTGTGAACAATGAGAACAACCATGCTGACTTGCGCAGCGCATGCTTGCTGGGTCAAGCTGGAAAATATGCTCGTAAGCCTGCAAAGAAGATACAGGCAGAGCCTGCGCAGCAGGCACACTGCAATGTACACAATTCTTAGGCACCAAGGCCTGGTAGACCAGCAAGGACAGGAAGTCAGCGTTGCAAATATCTTCGCGTCGTAAGCCAATTTGCTCGGACGCGAGCCGGCTGACAATGCTCAAGGCCGAAGTGGCGTGGACCGTGGTCAACAGTTTGTGCCCTGTCTGTATGGCGGTCTGTGCCATGGCGCCAGAGAAGCTGTCGCGAATTTCACCAAACATGCCCACGTCGGGGTCCATGCGCAAAAAGGCCATCATGGCCGACTCGAACGGATTGACCGACTGAACGCCTGCCTGGCGCTGAATGGACAGGTGAGATACGCCGGGGATGTTGTATTCAACGGGGTCTTCAATGGCGACTATCTTTCGGCGATGCCCCAGCGTGAGATGTTGAAGCAAGCTGCACAAGGTGGTGGTTTTTCCAGAGCCAGTTACGCCTGCAATGAAAACGCCTCCCCAAGCCGAGGCACTGGCCTGAATCAGCTGCTCGCACTGCCAGTCGGTATAGCCAAGAGCCTCCAGTCGCGGAAGACTTTCTTGAGCTTGTTGGCCTACCCGCAAGATGCGCAACACGACATCAAAACCTCCAGCCGTCGGATGGCTCTGATAGCGCAACAAAACTTTCCCCTGCGCCAAGTCAAGCGCGATCAGAGCTGACTGGGCCATGCTGGCATTGAAGGCGACCTCGGTACGCGTACCTTCCTGAGCCAGCATTGTGTAGGCGGCCGCCACCCCTTGCACCACCACGCGGGACGGGAAATTCGCCACCTTGCGCATCAGGCCATCCCTGCGCACACGCAGCATCCCAGCCTCGCCCCGAACCTCCAGGTGCATGTCGCTGGCCCTTAAGTCCATGACGCGGGCCACCGTCAGGCGCAGCCACTCCAATGGAACCGAGTCGGTAACGAGCCTTGAAAAGACCTCGTGGTCTTGCTTGTCACGCTTGCGGGAGAGGATGGATTCTCTTTCGTGGACATGCTCTTGCAAAAAGGTGCGGATCACATCGTCTGCACAGGTGTAGGCCCCCTCAAACGCCCAACCCAATCGACGCCCTTGTTGAACGGCATCAAACCAGGCCGTGCCAGCATGCACAGACTTGCAAGCCAGCACAACAAAATGGGCATCGCGTGTCTCGAGCACCAGCAACTTTGCAGCGACGTTGGCCGTCAGCTGAACGCGCGGAGAGTCTCCATGGCTGGCAATACTGACAAATTCAGGCAGTTCCGCATAGTCAGCAATTTCACCCAAACTGCGCATTCCAGCCATTAGCGTTTCTCCAATATATTTGAATTAGTGCGAGGCAACCCAGAGGCCTTCACTTGGGCGGGAGATAAACCAAGCGAGGGTTTCGTTGGCAGGGGCAAAGGCAGCGACAAAATGCCCGTATCAGTCGTATCAAGCCCAGGACTGGCGGCGGCGACCCCAAGTTCATGAAGGTACACCTCTGGCCGCGTCTCCAAGTTTGGCGCAGGTAGCAGAAGCCGACGCCCATATCCTTGCACCAGCACGCCTGTTGCGTCCATAGACAGTACCCTCCAGCCTGCCACCCGATAGGGTAAGTCGATGCTGCGCAAAACACGGGTTTTCCCCTCAATCACAACGACTGCGGTGAACATCTGATTCAGTCCGAAAATCGACCATACGATCGGTGTCTTCGGGGGCAGCAACTTTGGCTTGGTGTTAGGGTGCGGGCTTGCGCTCTTGCCTGGGTCAAGAGCAGCCTCTTTTTGCGCCTTGATCGACCCAATCAGACCCGACAAAGTAGCATCCGCTGGTTGCGATGCCCCTCTCAATGGGAACATCACGGCAACCACCAGAAGAAATAGAACCAGTGGCTTAGCCTGTATCGCGTCAGTGCTTGGCATAGTAGCTTCCGGAAATGGCAAAAGTAGGCTCCCCCTTTTGAAGACCCTCTGCATTTGAATCATCAGATTGCGTCGCTTCAGGTGCCGAAAACTTGTGGCCTGGAAGCTGCAGCAGCAAGGACTGCACGCGAACGAATTCGGGCAGTTGCAACGAAGTCAAGATCCAAAGCCCATGCTTTAAGGACCACTTGCCCATGAACACTGGGTCCACCAAAACAGCAGGGTCTTGGTCGCTGCCCAGCAATCGCGGAGCATCTATGCGAGAAACCGAAGGCCCCAATAGCTTGAGGTCGTGGAGAAAATCGCCCAATTCCCTTCGCGCCTCGCGCCTACCTAACAAAACATCGCGAAAACGTCCATGTGAAGTGCCCGATACAGTAAAAACGTGCTCTGTGATGAGCTTACCGACCAACGCCTCGGTTTCGTGTTCAACATCAACGGCAAGGCTCGCGCCAGGTGGCAGTACTTTCAGAAAATCAGCAGATGACCCAAACACACTGCTCCATTCTGCGCGACAGCGTGCCAGATCGCACTGAACTTGAGTCAGTACCCACCCGCGATGCGCCAATGGCAGTGGTTGCAAGACATCGCGCCAATGCTTCAAGACATCATTGGGCTCAGCCGGCAGTGCGGTCAATTCTTTATCCAGGGCTTTGGTATAAACGTTCTGCTGGTAGGCCGGGCTGCGTTGAAGTTCTGCACGCGAAGACTCGCGCCAGCGCTCAAGACCCCAAACACTACCGCCCAGAACCAAAAACACCAGCGTAAAGGCGACCACGCCCTGCCCCACCACACGCGAAGAGCGCATGCTACGCACCCGCGCCGACTTCACCGGAATGACAAATAAATCCTCAGGCTCAACGGTTTCTTGGCCTTCCAACCAAGTGGTGTTGCCCACCAGCCGCATGGGCTGGCCACGCTGGATAGCCATAAACTCATCGACCATTGCACGAGCAATTGGCAGATCTACCAAGGCGTCGTAGCCGGGCAAAGGGCGTGAGTCCTGAAGAGCAATCACGGCATGGCGCTGCCCATTCAGTGAAAATACAAACAGCTCAAGTCCACCTTGCGAAAATCGGGATGCGAGATGCAGCGGCGCAGAATAATGAGGTCCACGCGCAGAGAGCGCAGTGTCCAGATAGCCGATGATGTCCTCCATCTCCGAGAGGGCATACCAGCGCTTGCCTTCTTGGCGTGCCAGAGAAAGCGCACGCGCCAAACGCCTTGTGAGTGGCAGCAAACGCCAATCCATACCAAAGACAAAATTTACACCTTCTATTTGATATGTCACACCGGTAGAGGACGCGACTGCGCCCTCGGGCGCCAAGTTTTTCCGGCTATCAGACAACCGATCACGCCACCTGATCCAGAGACGTTTCATTTATTGCAACTCCAAAAGCCGGGGTGTGATCATGAGCACCAGCGTTGTCCTGTCGCGCGAACTTGATCGGCTACCGGGCACAACATCGCGCACAAGATCGCTCTGCTTGGAATCTGTGGAGGCAGTCTCGAAGCCACTGAGTACCACGGTGTCCCCGCTTCGAACGGCCATACGCTGCTGCGTTACAAAACTAGACACATTGGGCTGCTGAATGGTTTGCTGAGACAAACCACTTCCGCTTGTAAAAGACATGATCTCTTTGAGTGAACTGATGGATACACCGCATTGAAGCAAGACCATGTTGGAGTCCAAAATGACAGGTAGCAAGGTGATGTTGAAACCCGTAACAATCTCGCCAGGTGTCAAGCCGGGAGGTCCAAAAGCAACGGAACCCGAGCCACTGACCACGCTAGGGGTAATTTGCTTGAGATAACTTTGGGTATTGACTGACCCAAGAGGAACGGGCTGCCGGTTCATGGTGTTGATGACACTGGAGTAGCTTGTGCTCACGCGACCAAAACTTTCCAGCGCCTTGATCAACAGGTTATTGGTCGAGCCATCAGCGTTGGCCCGGATAAAGCCCACGCTGCCTGTATTCGTGGTCACCGAAGGCGAGGCAATTGCCGTGAGCAGACCCATACCAGTAACTTGACGAACATAGCTCCAGTCGATGCCGCGTTGAAATTTGTTGTTCAGCGTGACCTGGAGAACCTCTACGTTGAGTGACACTTGACGCGAGAGTTGCCGGTTGATGCCATCAAGATACCGTTCTATCGCCTCAACGTTCGATGCGGAATCACGCACAGTGACAAGGCCCATCGTGGAGTCCACGCTGAACCAACCTACGCGAGAAACCATTTTGGTTAAGTTTTTCTCGATACCTGTCCAGATATTCATCTCTGAATCTGAATTCAGGGACATACCCCCGCCAAGTTGCACTCCGCCAGACTGCGTCAGGTTACCCGGCAAACTTCGCATCGTGATCGATCGAGAAACCATTCTGAAAAAACGGATCTGTCCGCCACTGTAGGTCCATTGCACCCCAGTGCGACTCGCTACGTAGTCAAGTAGACCGTGCAAATCGCCTTCGTAATCGAGTGAGATCAGTGGCACTTCTGACTGCACGGGTAACAGTCGTGGACCACCCGCTGTCTCAATGGCCTCTGCCGCAGAACGGCTGGCATCGGATGCTGGGTTGCGGGAACCCTGCGGCGTCGCGCCAGTCGGCCCTCCCCCAGGCCTTTGCAGGGGTGCAGACTCCAGGACAAAAGCTGATGGTGGCAACAACGCATCAGCCGAGACACGCACTGGGATTCGAATGAGTCCTTCAATCCATTCGCTGACCGTGCTCAAGTTGTGGGACCCAGCGGCCTTCAAGGTCACTCTCTTTATCTGCGCTGGAAGCAGCTGTCCCGCATCAAAGGGAACCGATTTGCTGGTAAAGCGCAGGCGGGAATCAATAGCTACCAGCGCCACATCCGGCGCAGGGCCGTGCAATTGCTGTTGTGCTGCAGAGGTACGAGACAGCACTCGCGCATGGTCTGATACAGCCAGATCCTCGTAAGGGCTGGCACAACCGCTCAAGGCAAATAGGCTCAATAGCCAGGTCCGATGCAAAATTAAAAGTTGACGCACAACTACAGACCGCCCCCGGATCTATGTCTTACCCGCAGAACCCTTGTTTTAGCGTTCATGACGGCCTGTAGCGGGTAATCGCTATCGGACAAACTGCTCATCACTTCGTTGAGTGCCTCTGAAAAAGACCCGTCGAGTACAACCCGCACTTCAACAGGAAAATCGCGTTCAGCCTCCCACACGAGTTGCCAACCGGCCTGCGCACTCCAGCGCTGCAGCACAATTGACAGGCGCCGATCCGCGGGACTGATCTGCCAATCAGACTTTGCACCTGTGTTGGGTTCGACCAGCTCAGGGCTCATTCCTTCGACCCTGGACGGGTTAGGCAATGCGCCTACCCCAGAGCGGGAAGGCAAAGGGTTTTGAGGGTAGCTGATCCATTCAACGTCCATGCGAAGCAACTCAACGCCGGGCTGGCTTCGCGGGCTGACATTGGACGTGGTAGCTTGCACAGGGAGCAAGGTGCTGAAGGCAAGCCATGCCAACAGCACCTTCAAAAACCACGAACCCAGACGCGTCATGTCCGGGAAAGCAACGCCAAGAGGCTTTTGTTACCCGGAGTCGAGCAGGCCGCAGTGGCGGTCACCATGTTCAGGGTCAATGCAGCATTGTTGGTGTAAGTCCCTACGCCCTTGCTGCCCGTAGTGGTTCCTCCGGGAGTGATTGTGGCTTCGGCAACATGTATAGAAGCTACCGAGCTATGAGCTATGAGCGTTCGCAAAATTGGCATGCAAGCATCTGCCGGTATGTTTGTAATCCAGTAGGCGATACCCTGGTTTGCCAGTCGCAGACGCGGTGCTGCCGTGGAATAGTTGGTCATCATGTATTCACGGGATCCTGTAAAAGATCCAATCACCTCTACAGTGTCGAGCCCCTTGTCTTTGATACGATTGGCAGGCCAGACATTGAATGAACTCATGATCTTGGTGCCCGCAAGGGTGCTGCCTAGGATAGCCGTACTGGGTTGAGTCGAAAACGCATCAACTGCCGCACTGATGGTCACCGGGACTTGCTTGCGAACTTCTGACATTTTCCGATCAAAATTCAGTTTTTCAATGCCCATCATCACCCCGAGAATCAAAGCAGCCAGGACTGTCGCTGCAATGCCCATTTCCATCAAACTCAAGCCTTTTTGAGCTTCCAGTTTGGTGCTGCCTGCAGATTTTTCTGCGGGCGAATTGTTTGTCATTTTGATTTTCATATTGGTATATTCCAGGCGGGCTTACTGCCGGAAAACCATAGCAATATCGACAGCCGCACCAGCAACAGGCTTGCATGCCGTGGCGAGTTCCGTCAAACTGACTGCGCCGGTGTCAGCAACTTTGACGTTGGTACTTGTAGGCGTTGCGCCGTCGGCTGGTGCCGTTGCAGCTGAGGCGCCGGCATAGATCGCAAATGCGACGGCATCCAAGGCGGTAACCAATTCAGAACAGGCGTCAACAGGCACCTGACGCAATATGTAAATATAGCCACTCTTGGCGGGCAACGTGCCAATGGCAGATGTATTTGAAAACACCAATTCGCTGCTCCCGTTAATCACACCGCGAATGGTCCAGTTCGTGCCACTGAGCGAGGTTCTCTCACTTGGCCAGATGCTCAGAGGCGCCAGAACATTGTTTGAGGCATTGGCCGTATTACTTTGCTTGGCGAACTGACGCTGTATCTTTGAAATCACTATCGCCGAATCCTTGACCTGGTTGTTCACGCTGTTAGTGAGCATGATCTGCCGGGTTCCAAGCAAGGCTCCCACCAAAATAACCGCCACGATAGCCAGCGCCACCGACAACTCCACCAAGCTGTAACCTCTTTGATAGGCCAAACGGCTTTTGAATGCTCTAATGAATTTCATAATAAAAAACCTCAATTAGTTAATGGAGTTGAAATCATACAGATAGATTTAAGCCGCAGTCACATTTTTACAATAAATAGAGCCAATTGACGCGTACCCCCTTAAATAACCATTAAATACCCCTTAAAAATACCCATTAAATACCCATTAAATACCCATTAAATTTTGGGGTTAAGTAATATTTTTTGTTATTTACAATAATCAAAATATCTTGTATTTTTCTTGGCAAACTGAAGGGAGGGCACTGGTGCGTGCGCCCGCAAGGCGGGGTGGGGGGGGGGGAAGCCGCCCTGCGAGGGCTGAAAAGCAGCCCAATGGCCGCAAGAAATGGCGTAACTTTGAAAGATTCGTATTGAAGTCCCGCCATTTGAAAACTATCGGCTCGCTACGCCAATCTGCGACGGGTTATTCAGATCATCCTTAAAAGGTCAACTGGTACCAAAGCTTAAAACTGTAAGACTTAGGATTGGAAGCGTACGAAAAGTCTCTCCATGCTGTCAGAGTGGGGCAATAGTACTCCCGATCATACGAATCAAGGCAAGGGCGGTGCATTATGGCTCCGCCAAGCCAGTAATTTCCTTCAAAAATAATATGTGAAGTTTTGGCACTCGACAGATACCACCGCTTTGCGCCACCCAATGAAATGCTAGGCGTCACCGATAATTTTGGAGAATCGAAGCCAGTATTCAATCCAAATGTAAATATTGCATCGCCACTGATTTTGTAAAAACCATAGAACAGAACTGGAACATTAGTTTGAGCGTACTTAGCGGATAGATCTTGACAAACCGTGTTGTCGTACCCTGAGCAGACCCTTCTTGGTTTGCTCAATATTAGTTCGGCGCTGCTCGTTACAAATGGTGACGTATCAACTAAAGCAATTAATTGCACTTTTTGCTGATGGTTGTGGACAAGCTTTTCTTGTTCGCTTAACAGCGAGTCCATGAAAAAATAATTTTTCACTGTCTCAGGCACCAGTGAATTTAACTGCGCTAGGTTTTTCGCTTGACTGCTGATCGCCCAAAACACGAACAACAATCCTACCCATGGTGGTAATTTAATCACCGTAAACGGCCTACCGGCGCAAGGGCACGGGAAAGACTGACCTCGCCTTTTCCATAGATAGTTGAATCGCAACCACCTGGCGCCGTGTAGCAAGCTAAAGTGTCGTATCTTGCTGTGTCGAGCATGATCGAACTTGTCTTTATTGCATCAAGGTTAGGGAACTTTGATCTGACAATTGCCACGTACCCAGCAACCCTGGGGGCGGCATATGAAGTACCGACATTGTTTCTATTGACTCCGTTTTGATCGGTAATCGTCGCACCAATTGCAATATCATTTAATGCGACATCACCCGTATTGAACGGTGTTGTGCCACTTGCAACTAAAAATCTACTTTGGACATTCACATCGGATCCAGCAGTATTGCTATACCAAGCTAATGCTTGCGGGGCGGCAATGGAACCTGTTTTATTAAGTGCTCCAACCACTAATAATCTGGAGTTAATTGAGGAGTTATTTGCCAGCGCCTTCACTAGTGGTTCATCGCTAGCACTAATACTGTCATTTCCTGCGGCTTTTGAAATTACCGCATCGGTGTAATTGAAGTTATGCAAAGGGTTCACAACTGTATATCGAGAAATAATAGCATTTGATGCCTCTAAATATAGTGTTGCGGCGTTGCTTAACTCATCAGAAGTCCATGGATTTGAACTCTGGTTACGCCCGATTAATATTGGTAAGTTAGGCCCAAAACTGGCGTTCACTACACCGATATTTACCATTGCTGAGGGGTATGCAATCGTACCATTGAAATTATAAAACCCATAGGCATATGGGACATCGTAACCATAGATTGTTGATGCAGGGGCATATCTGTTTGCCAATAGTGTCGTGGTGACGCCATGTGCGAGATATTCGCCATTTAAAAAATCTTCCATCATGATGTTTACCCCCTTACCAGTCCAACCTGCATTCCATGCTTGAATTACATCTTCATGTGGTGCCCCAATAGTCATACCGTTGGTGCAAGGCGGCATTGAGCATTGACCGCTTACTACACCCCCCCACATTTTTATCGGTGCATCCAAAGTAAAACTTGAACTAGATGGTGTGAAACGTGCTGCATATCCCGGTCCATCTTTATCAGGAGTGCCCCAGCGCAGGTCGTACAACGTGGTTGATGAAGAGACCCAGGCATTTGGATCTGAAATTGATTGAGTTGACAAAACTGATTGCCCAAAAGGTTTGTCTTTTTCACCATTCTGCGTAATTGAAAAACCATCTCCGTATGTAACTACCGAGCTAGTTACCGAGGGCTTGGTAATTGTCCCTGTGGTAGTCCAATCTGAAGGGTAGACCGCTGGCGTCAAAGTTGGCGTGGTTGAGGTAGCACTTACCTTGCTCACCACCGTGTTGGTGCCCCCGTTGGCGAAGGTGTAGGTGATGGTCTTCGTGATGTGGTCCGAGGCCCATGCCACCGTGCTGCTGGTGGCGTCGTTTTTCGCGGTCTCAGTGGTTCCATCACCATATTTCGTCACAATGAACTGTTCGCCCGCCTTGTAGGTCGGCTGACCGGCATTGCCGGGCTCCGTGCTCACCACCGTGTTGGTGCCCCCGTTGGCGAAGGTGTAGGTGATGGTCTTCGTGATGTGGTCCGAGGCCCATGCCACCGTGCTGCTGGTGGCGTCGTTGGATACGACGGATCCATCGCTGTAAGTTAGCAACTCCTTTTCTCCTGCGTAAGATGTTGACTTTGCAATTGGACCCAATGTGGCGGATAACCCACCTCCACCTCCACCTCCACAAGCCATTAAAACCGCTGAAATCAGCGTAACAAATACATATTTCATCAAACTCCCTATTTATATTTAAAGTATTTTTTATTTTTTATTTTTTATTTTAATATAGATAACTTTACAGAACTCACATAAACAAGCAGTGTGTCAAGAAAGCTTTGGTTATCCGGCAGGGGTTAACCTCGCCTGGGCAGCGTCCTGGCGTGTTGTTTGGAGAGTTGACCAAAATAGGCCCGTCAGTAAGATTCGTGTGAAAACCGGCCACTTCATCTTATTTTAAGAATTTGTGGCGTGTTCGCAAGGTGGTTTTGGTATGGTTCACGGCCCTGTCCGCTGTCAATTCCGGAGCCACATGACCCCCATCCCTGCAAGCGTAATTTATCCAGAGCTGCCTGATCCGCTGACGCCAGGCGACTTACAGCAACTCTTCAGCCCGAGCTTTGATGAGCGCCAGTGGGCGCCTACCGTAGTGCGAGCTGCCGAGTCACAGGTGGCATTACTTGTGCAACTAAAGATTTTTCAGAGCATTGGACGATTTCGGCCAGCCGCCGAAATCCCCAGCATCGCAATTGAGCACGTCGCTCGCCGTATGGGCGTCGAATTCCCACCCAGTCAGATCTTCCCAGAGCGAACTCGCTATCGACACCGCCAGGCCATTTTCAAACGACTTGGGGTGGCTTCGTGGGGACCCGATGCGCTGGCACTGACCAAAAAAGTTATGAGAAAGACTGCCCACGCGCGCACGGTGTTCAGGCTGATCGAATATTGACCCACCCTGCTGATTCAATATTGACCCAGGACGGATAGTTGCTTTTGCATTGGGCAACTGTGGATAAGTTTACCCATTAACGGGCTTTAGGGTCTCCTTTTCTTGGTTGTTGCAGCCAGGGCAATGGAGTGAAGGGCGTAGCCCGCAACGCAATTGCCCTGGCTTGCCCGACTTTCAGAACGGGTCCTCCTCACCAGCGGCTTTGCTTGCCTTGCGTGTTTGCTCCCGGTCTTTGATCCGGGTCTTGGCCGCCATGCTGCTGTGCTGAAACCGGTATGACTCATTGCCGGTCTCCACGATGTGGCAGTGGTGCGTTAGCCGGTCCAAGAGCGCTGTTGTCATCTTTGCATCGACAAACACACTGGACCACTCCGAGAAACTCAGGTTGGTGGTGATCACCACGCTGGTGTGTTCGTACAGTGTGGACAGCAAATGAAACAGCAAGGCACCACCGGCCTGGCTAAACGGCAGATACCCGAGCTCATCAAGAATGACCAGGTCCGTTCGTTGCAATGATTGCGCGATCCGACCGGGCTTGCCCTGCGCCTTCTCCTGCTCCAGCAGGTTCACTAGATCCACCGTGGAATGGAAGCGCACCCGTTTTCCATGCAGGGTAATACCCGCCACTCCCAGGGCCGTGGCCAGGTGCGTCTTACCCGTGTCAGGCCCGCCGATGAGCACCACATTCTGTGCCGTATCGGCGAAGTCCAGTTTGGCCAACTGTTTGATCAATCCCGCATCCACCTTGGACAGGCTGAAGTCAAAGCCCGCAAGGTCGCGGTGAATCGGGAAACGAGCAGCCTTCATCTGGTGGCTTATCGAGCGCATCGCACGGTCGGTGGGCTCGGCTTGCAGAAGGTGCTCAATCAGCCATTTGCTTGCCGCCACACCGGTGTCACCCAGGGTCACCAAATCCGTCCAAGCGCCCGCCATGCCATTGAGTCGCAACTCCTTTAGCTCTTTGGGAATGTCATGCTGCATGGTCAAGCTCCGTTTGCACGCGCAGGCTGTCGTAGCGGCTGGTATTGGCCAGCGGCGCCTCGGACAACTCCAGAGGTGTCTCTACGCAATCGGGGCTGGGCTTTGCGCTCAGCCGGGCCAGCACGTTCAGAACGTGCTCGGCACTCAGGGCCCCGGACTCCACCACCAACTCCACGGCCATCAGCACCGCCTCCAGTCCGGCGTGGGGCACGCAAGACAGCACCTGCGCCATCACCCGGTCGCCACCCTCCCTTCGCAACAAGCCTTGGCGCAGGCGCTGCAGCGGTACCGGTATGTCTGCAAACGGCGCACCGTTTCGCAGAGCCCCGTGCTTACGTTGCACCAGTTCAATGTAATGCTGCCAGTCGTAATTGACGTGCCCGGAATCAGACATGCGTTCATGGCTTGCGACGATGGCGCCATCGATGGCTACCTCAACCCGACTCGGATACAGCCGCGTGCTAACCCGCTGACCAACGAACTCACAGGGCACGGAGTAGCGGTTGCGTGCTACCGAGACCAAGCAGGTGCTGCTCACGCGGGCTGGCTTTTCCACATAACCGTCAAACGCGGTGGGCATGGGCATCATCTGTGTGCGCTCTTGCTCGAGCATTTCCAGAACGCTGAACTCTTTGAACTCCGGGCGGCGCAGCTCTGCCCACAAGGCTCTGCAGCGCTCACCCAGCCAGGCGTTCAATTGTGCAAACGAGCCCCACTGGATCTTCTGCGCGTCAAGCCAGATGCGCCGTCGGCTGTCCTGCACATTCTTCTCCACCACGCCTTTCTCCCACCCCGAGGCCACGTTGCAGAAGTCGCTGTCAAACAGGTAGTGCGCGCACATGGCGTTAAACCGTGCATTGACGATGCGACCTTTGCCTTTCTTGACCTTGTCCACCGCCGTTTTCATGTTGTCATAGATGCCCCGCCGGGGAATTCCGCCCAGTGCTGTAAACGAACGGGTGTGCGCGTCAAATAGCATTTCATGGCCTTGGCTTGGGTAGGCCACCAGCCAGAAGGCGCGGCTGGCGCACAGCTTGAGGTGCGCTACTTGCATCTTGTAGTAAATGCCGCCCACCACCATGCCTTCTTCGCTCCAATCAAACTGGAACGCCTCGCCCAATTCAAAGCGCAACGGCACAAACGCCTTGAGCGCCTTACCCTCCTTGCCGCGCCACTGGCGGATGAAGGCTGTGAGCTGGCTGTAGCCACCGGTGTAGCCCCGTGCCTGGATTTGGATCAGGAGTGCCTTGGCAGTACGCCGGTTTTGCTTGATGCGGTGAGAGTCGGCCTTGAGTGCTTGCTCGATTTCAGCTTGGTAGGGCGCCAGTTTGGCTGGCATGTCCTGGCGCACGTACTTCAATGCGTCCTCAGCCTTGGGTTCTCGAACCCACTTGCGGATCGTGTTTCGCGATAAGCCCGTGTACTTTGCAATCTCGTGCAGCGACTTCTTGTCGCGGAAGTACAGACGTTTGATTTTTCCTAAAAGTTCCATGGTGATCACCTTTATTGCTCCTGCCTAAAAATCAGGCACAGCCAGTAAAACACCTGGGTCAGTTTTGGATCAGCACATACCCCTTAAGTGGGTCAGTTTTCGGTCAGCGGCAACACACGCGGTCACCTTCAGCAAACTGGGCCAATTGCACCGTACTCTTGGCTTGGGCCAGCAGGTTCAGTCGCTCCACGACCATGCGATTGAGATACAGCAGATCATCCTCACCCATGTGGCGCAGCGCCTGGATAAACAACTCGCGATTCAGAATGGTCTGATTGGCACTCATGGCTGGCGGCG
>JBIKZP010000225.1:0-4696 GCA_044354655.1 Rhodoferax sp.
TGAGAGTTTTTTTCATTTCAATTTTCTCCAAGGTTAAACAAAGGGCTCCGGTACGAGAGGTCTCGGAACCCAGGGCCAACCTCCTTGTTCAGGAAGTTGGGTTGATTGAAGCAGAGGAGACTTTTGTTGGCAAAGAAAACATTGCTAGCTTGGCGAGAAATCACAATATTCGTTGTGAATTTGATACAAAAAATACGTTTTACAACGAAAAAACCCTTTTAAACGATCGCCAAAGCGTGTCTAAAAGAGCTTTTTCTCAGCCCGAAGCTCGAGACATCTGCGGGCGTCGGCTTTGCAGCAGGCCAATGTTCTGCTCGCTGCTGATGGTGCTTGCATAGTGGTTGTTGATCACGTTGACACTGGTGCGGGCATTGCGGGCCAGGGTAAGCAAGTCGATGCCTTGGCCATACAGCAAGCGAAAGGTGATGCTGGAGTGACGCAAGCTGTACAGGCTGCGGTCTTGTCCTAACGCACCTTGCTTGAGCCCGGTCAGACGCAAGATCCAGTTGAAATGCAGGCTCAGCACCATCAGCGCGTAATTACGGTCTTTTATATGGGGCAAAAACAAATAGTCCTCCGCCATGGCTTTGTCGCTCAGGCTGTGGTGGGCCCGTAGCCGCTCATACACCCGTACTGCAGGTTGCAGCGTCACCATAGGTTTGTCGTGCTTTTTGGTGGCGGGCAAGGTCAGCCGCAGGTAGGTGTTTTGGTGGCGCACCACCTCGACGTGCTTGTGCTTTAAGGTCTTGAGGTCGCTGGGCCGTATGAAACTGTTGACCATGAACACCATGCACCACGCCACGTCGGGGGGCATGTGCAGGTCTTGGCTGCGCAGCTTGTAATTAGTGCGCAACACGGTGCGGCTTTGCGGATGCGCCTGTCCGCGCAGCTGCCGGGCCGTGCGCACAATGCGCCAGTACTCTGAGGGCGTGAACGCGCCCCGCGAGGTGGTGCTGACCTTGATTTTGGGAAACTCGGGCAAATAAGCCAAAGACCCCACAGACACCGCGTACGACAAGACCTTGCGCACGACCACCAGGTACTGGCTCACCGTGATGCTGCTCATTTTGGCGCTGAGCATCTGCACAAAAGCCAGCAAGGCGCTGAAGTCCACCTCTTGGGGCATGTGCTGGCCCCAGCGCGGCAGCACATAGACATCGAGCCGGTTGCGCAGCACCTGCACGCTGCCGCGTGAAAACTCGCCACGGTCGCAGCGCGACTGCTCGTTGGTAAACATCAGCTCGGCCAAATCGCCAAAGCAGCGCGTTTTGGTTTTACCCATGCGCCCTGTGGCATCCACCGCGTCATCTTGGGCCTCTTGCGCTGCAAGCGCGGCCTGGGCCTGGGTGTTGTAGACCACCAGCTCCTCAAAAAACGCTTTGGCGAACTGCTGCGCCCGCTTCAGGTTATGGGTTTTGGTGCTGCGCCTGTGGGTGCGGCCCATCATCCAGCAACGTACCTGCCAAAACGGACTGGCGGCCATTTTGTAAAGTGCCAGCTTGTCAGGGTAGCCCGGTATAGGCGTGATGCTCTGCGGAATGGGTACCGTGCGCTCCCGATGGGGCTGTTTAATCAGCACATCATTGGCTGCACAGGCAGCCGTAAAGTTAAATGGCAAGTCCATGTGATCCCTAGTCGACTACTAAGTCGTCTCCATATTTTTATTAATTACCGCATGTGTAATTAATCGAATATAAATGAAATACTATTCAAAAATTAAATAATTTTTTAAAGCATGGAAAGCCAACTGACTTTTTTCAGCTTGTCGAAATAAAAACCGCCTTCGGCCCAAAAAATAAAGCACCAGGTCGCCCAACTGTGTTGTTGTACAGGCCAGTTCAGCAATATGTAGCCATCAAGCAGAGGCATTACCTCGAGAATTCCAATGCTTATAAAAAAATATGTTGTACGGTATTGGCTTTACTACAAAAGAACTTGGCCCCTAGCAACCTTTAGCTGCTATCGCTGCCCTTGCAGTTGTTGGCGCTGCTTCTGCTCAAGTTGCTTTGACTGGCGCAGTTCGCGCTGCTGTGCAAAACTCTGGTGTGTCTGGTGCTAAAACCGTCATTGGTACCAATGACGTATCGGTTAATTACATTGCATTTACTGCAACAGAAGACCTGGGCGGCGGCATGTCCGCTACCGGTTACTACATGATGCGTAACAACCTGATGACTGGCGAATCTTCTTCCGGTCAATCGGCTGCAACTATTGCTGCTGGCAATGCCAACTGGCGCAATACATACGCTGCCATCGCCGGCGGCTTTGGTGAAGTAAAAGCTGGCCGTTGGGGCCTGGCTGGCTTGTATGGTTTTGATCCGTTTGGCGCAACTGGCACAGTTATGACTTTCTCCGATGCTATCGGTGGCCGCTATAACTCCATGGGTCAATACAAAACGCCCACCGTATCTGGTTTTAACGCAACTCTGGGTATGACTGCGCAAGGTGTTGCTGCCACTGAAGAAGCCGCATGGGCCTACGTAGACTACGCAGCAGGTCCTTTGGCCGCCCGTGTTTTGTACGAGAAAAATCAGGCTTTGACTGCTGCTCAAGATGAAGCTTATGGCGCTGGCATTTCATATGACCTCGGCTCCGCCAAGTTGATTGCTGGCTACGCCAAGAAACAAAATGTGGTTACTGGCAACACAAGTGCTGAGGCATACAACATTGGTGCCACCATGCCCTTCGGTGCAGCTACTGCCAAATTTGGCTATCTCCATAGCACTTTCGCCGATACTGACATGGTTGGTGTAGGTGTTGACTATGCTTTGAGCAAAACCACGGGTCTGTTTGTTGACATCGGCAAGCTCAGCACCAACGCTAACGCCACATTCCAAGTTGGCTTCCAGAAGTACTTCTAATTCCCGCGCTGGCTATATGCCAGCTTGAGAATTTAAAAGTTCAAAAGCCCCGCTGTGGCAACACAGCGGGGCTTTTTTACGTCTGGCGTTTTGGGCTAGATGCTAAATACTAAATACGGTGTGCCACCACGGTCATGACTTTGGCGGCGGCTTGCATCAGGGATTTGACGGCTGGGGGGAGCTCAACTGCGCCGGCTTGTTGGGCTTCTTGGGCGTGGCGGGCTTCGTCGTCTTGCATTTGCGCCACGATGGCGCGCGAGGCCAGGTCTTGCTCGGGCAGCAGGGACAAGTGGCTTTGCAGGTGGGCTTCTACCTGCTTTTCAGTTTCCACCACAAAACCCAGGCTCAGGGGGTCGCCCAGCCGGCCGGCCAGCAGGCCCAAGCCAAAAGCACCGGCATACCACAAGGGGTTGAGCAGCGAGGGGCGGGCGCCTAGCTCGTCCAGGCGCTGTTTTGTCCAGGCCAGGTGGTCGGTTTCTTCGGTACAGGCTTTTCTGAAATGGTCGCGTAACGCTATATTTTTAGTCGCAAAAGCTTGCGCTGTGTAAAGCGCTTGCGCGCACACCTCGCCCACATGGTTGACCCGCATCAGCGCGGCTGCCTGGGTTTTCTCAGTGGCAGACAACTGCGGTGGATCGGTGGGAAGCCCGGGGCAGGGCCGGGCAGCACGGGGTTGGGCAAAGAGGGTGCGCAGGGCCGCATCAGCCGTGATCAGAAATGTGTCCATACGGCCCATTGTAGGTAGCCTGACCCTGACCGAAAGGGGCCAGCGGCGCCTGAAAACACCTAGGTTGAGCCGCGTCAAACGCGCTGACGCCTGGCTTATGTTGTTAAACAACAACTAAAAACTAGAAATCTACTTGTTTAAGTAATTGACAACTTGGCAACACCAATGTGGTTTGGTTCAATACGTCTAACTTCCTGAATAAGGAGTTGGGCCCTGAGTACCTAAATTTTAGTACTGGTGCTCTTTGTTTAACCTTGGAGATCATTGAAATGAAAAAAACTCTCGTTGCTATCGCAGCTCTGGCTGTTGTCGGTGCCGCTTCCGCTCAAGTTACTTTGTACGGCAAGATTGACGCGACTGCTCGTGCCAGCACCACTGGTAAATCTGGCGCCGCTCCTGTTGCTGACCTGACCAAATTCTCGATCGACAGCGCTGGTTTGTCCGGCAGCCGTTGGGGCGTGAAGGGCTCTGAAGACCTGGGCGGTGGCCTGAAAGCTTCGTTCCAGTTGGAGCAAGGCTTTAGCGTTGACACTGGCAATAACTCCAGCAATGACCGTGCTTTCCACCGTCAAGCTTACGTGACTCTGGGTGGCGGCTTCGGTTCGCTGTCTCTGGGTCGTCAGTACGGCACGATCGACAACGTCATGGGTTACCTGGACGTGCAAGGCTATGCCACCAACTCCGCCATGGGCGCAGCTTTCTTCGGCGGTGCACACTCTGACGGTACTGACGGTTCTGGCCGTATCAACAACTCGCTGGTTTACACCACTCCTTCCGTGAGCGGCTTCACCGGTGTTGTGCACTACGCACCAGGCGAAGACAAAACAGCTACTAAAGCAGCTACAGCGTACTCTGGCTTCTACGCCATGTACGCCGCAGGTCCTCTGTTTGTGATGGGTGGCTATGAGCAGCGCGGTTCTCAATCTGTTACAGCCAAGGCTGCTGTTGCAGGTTCGGCGGACACTGATGGGGTCATCTCACTCGGCTCAGTTGCAGTTGCTGCTAAAGCCGCTGCTACCATCTCTGGCGGCATGATTGGTGCTACCTATGACCTGGGTTCAGTCAAGCTGAGCGGTGCCATTGAAAACGGCAAAACCACTGGTGCTAG
>JBIKZP010000226.1:0-4693 GCA_044354655.1 Rhodoferax sp.
CACCTTGACGCCGCTCTTCTCGTTTTCCTTGTTGGTGGAGACGCGGAAGGCTTCCAGGTCGGTGATGTCGGCATCGTCGTGGTTGGTGACCGCCGGAATCATGACCGCGTTGCGCAACAGGTTGGCGCCGCTGATCTTCTTGATGCGGCTCATTTCCTTGCGCTCAATCGGGCCGAACTTGGCAAAGTCGACCTTGGGCCAGGGAATCAAGCCCAGACCGGCGCCGTCACCCGCAGGAGCCGCACCCTTGTTTTGGGCCGCAGCCGCCAGGGTTTGCACCGCACCGCTCATCACTGAGCGGGTGAAGTGTTGCACGTCGGTATCGGTGATACGGCCTTTAGGGCCGGAGCCTTTGACCTCGGCCAGCGGCACGCCCAACTCGCGCGCAAATTTGCGCACCGAGGGAGAGGCGTGGGGCAAGCCCAGCGTGGGGCCACCGGGGGCATGGGCTGGCGCTGCCACGGCAGTTGCAGCAGCTGCCACAGGCGTCTGTGCCGCTGAAGGTGCAGCTAAAGGTGCCGAAGCCACATCCACAGCAACGGATGCAGCCACGGGCGCAGCCGCTGAAACGGCGCCTTCCAAAATAGCCAACAGGTCGCCAATGTTGATCTTGTCGCCCACCTTAACTTTGAGTTCTTTGAGCACGCCGGCTGCAGAGGATGGAATTTCCATGGCGGCCTTGTCGGACTCGACAGTAACCAGGCTTTGCTCAATCTTAATGGTGTCACCCGGCTTGACGAAAACTTCAATGACCGACACGTCCTTGAAGTCGCCAATGTCGGGCACGTGCACTTCAATGCGGCCCGTGCTGGCAGCAGATACAGATGCAGGTACAGGCGCTGCAGCTACTGCAGCGGGGGCGGCAACCGGTGCTGCCGCTGGACTGGGTGCGACTGGGGCCGAAGCCGTGGCCACTGAGGGGGCAGTAGCGGCACCAGCCACTTCAAGCATCAGCACCACGGAGCCTTCCTTGACCTTGTCGCCCAGCACCACTTTGATTTCTTTCACCAAGCCGGCATGGCTGGACGGAATTTCCATGGAGGCTTTGTCGGACTCGACGGTGAGGAGCGACTGGTCCACCTGCACCGTGTCGCCGGGTTTGACCATTAGCTCAATCACCGTGACTTCAGCGAAGTCGCCAATATCGGGCACTTTGATTTCAATGACAGACATGCATGTCTCCTTGTTCTTGTTGTGGTGGGCTTCAGGCGTAAAGCGGGTTGATTTTGTCAACCTGAATGCCGTACTTGGCAATCGCCTCGGCCACCTTGGCCACGGGCAGGGTGCCACCTTCGCTCAAGGCCTTGAGAGCCGCCACCACGATGTAATGGCGGTTGACCTCGAAGTGCTCGCGCAGTTTGCTGCGGAAGTCGCTGCGGCCATAACCATCAGTCCCCAGTACCTTGTAGACGCGCCCAGCGGGAATGAAGGGACGAATTTGCTCGGCGTAGGCTTTCATGTAATCGGTTGCAGCCACCACCGGGCCTGCGTGCTCGGCCAGCTGCTGGCCCACAAAAGACATGCGCGGTGTCTCCAGCGGGTGCAGCAGGTTGTAGCGGTCGGCGTCCTGGCCGTCACGGGTCAGCTCGTTAAAGCTGGGGCAACTCCAAACGTCGGCAGACACGCCCCAGTCTTGCTCCAGCAACGCCTGGGCCGCCATGCTTTCACGCAGGATGGTGCCCGAGCCCAGCAACTGAACACGCGGCGCCTTGTTCTGGGCGCCTGGCTTGCACAAGTACATGCCCTTGATGATCTGCTCTTCAGTGCCGGCGGTGAGACCCGGCATGGGGTAGTTTTCATTCAGCAGGGTGATGTAGTAGTACACGTTGTCCTGCTTTTCAACCATGCGCTTCAAGCCATGGTGCAGGATGACGCCCACTTCGTGCGCAAAGGTTGGGTCGTAGCTGATGCAGTTGGGAATGGTGCCGGCCATGATGTGGCTGTGGCCGTCTTCGTGCTGCAGGCCTTCGCCGTTGAGCGTGGTGCGCCCGGAGGTGCCGCCCAGCAAGAAGCCGCGCGCCTGCATGTCACCCGCCGCCCAGGCCAGGTCGCCAATGCGCTGAAAGCCGAACATGGAGTAGTACACGTAAAACGGCACCATGATGCGGTTGCTGGTGCTGTAGCTGGTGGCCGCCGCAATCCAGCTGCTCATGCCACCGGCCTCGTTGATGCCTTCTTGCAGGATCTGGCCTTTGACGTCTTCCTTGTAGTACATCACCTGGTCTTTATCCACCGGGGTGTACTGCTGGCCGGCCGGGTTGTAGATACCAATTTGGCGAAACAGCCCTTCCATACCAAAGGTACGGGCTTCGTCCACCAAAATGGGCACCACGCGTGGCCCCAGCGCCTGGTCGCGCAGGAGCGTGGTCAAAAAGCGCACGTAGGCCTGGGTGGTTGAAATCTCACGGCCTTCAGCGGTGGGTTCAATCACCGACTTGAAAGTATCCAGTGCGGGCACGGTGAACTGCTCATCGGCCTTGACGCGACGGTGTGGCAGGTAGCCGCCCAGCGCCTTGCGACGCTCGTGCAGGTACTTCATCTCGGGCGTGTCGTCGGCCGGCTTGTAAAACGGAATATCGGCCAACTGGCTGTCAGGCACCGGAATGTTGAAGCGGTCGCGGAAGGCTTTGATGTCTTCGTCGGTGAGCTTCTTGGTCTGGTGCACATTGTTCTTGCCCTCGCCACTCTTGCCCATGCCAAAACCTTTGACAGTTTTGATCAACAACACGGTGGGTTGGCCTACGTGTTTGACGGCCGCGTGGAAAGCGGCATACACCTTTTGCGAGTCATGCCCGCCGCGGCGCAGGTTGTGAATATCCTCGTCGCTCATTTTGGCGACCATCTCCAGGGTACGCGGGTCTTTGCCAAAGAAATTCTTGCGCACATAGGCGCCATCGTTGGCTTTCATGGCCTGGTAGTCGCCGTCAAGCGTGTCCATCATGAGCTTGCGCAGAGCGCCATCTTTGTCGCGCGCCAACAAGGGGTCCCAGCTGCTGCCCCAGATCAGTTTGATAACGTTCCAACCAGAACCACGGAACTCGCCTTCGAGCTCCTGAATGATCTTGCCGTTGCCGCGCACCGGACCGTCCAAGCGCTGCAGGTTGCAATTGATCACAAACACCAGGTTGTCAAGTTTCTCGCGGGCAGCCAGACCAATGGCGCCAAGCGACTCCACCTCGTCCATTTCACCGTCGCCGCAGAACACCCAGACTTTGCGGTTCTCGGTGTTGGCAATGCCACGGGCGTGCAGGTACTTAAGAAAGCGTGCCTGGTAAATGGCCATCAAAGGGCCCAGGCCCATAGACACGGTGGGGAACTGCCAGAACTCGGGCATGAGTTTAGGGTGGGGGTAGCTGGACAAACCTTTGCCGTCGACTTCTTGGCGGAAGTTGAGCAACTGTTCTTCGGTCAAACGGCCTTCAAGGTAGGCTCGGGCATAAACGCCAGGCGACACGTGGCCTTGAATATAAAGACAGTCACCGCCGTGTTCTTTGCCGGGCTCGGCGCTCTCGGCATGCCAGAAATGGTTGAAGCCAGCGCCAAACAAGCTGGCCAGCGAGGCGAAGGAGCCAATGTGACCGCCCAAGTCACCGCCGTCTATGGGGTGGTGACGGTTGGCCTTGACCACCATGGCCATGGCGTTCCAGCGCATGTAGGCACGCAGCCGCTCTTCAATTTCCAGGTTGCCGGGAGAGCGCTCCTCCTGGTCCGTTTCAATGGTGTTGACGTAGCCGGTGTTGGCCGAAAACGGCATATCAATGCTGCTTTGTCGTGCGTGTTCAAGCAGCTGCTCCAACAGAAAGTGGGCGCGCTCGGGGCCTTCGCTTTGAATGACGGCTGTCAAAGCGTCCATCCACTCGCGGGTTTCCTGGCTGTCTGCATCGATCGCGGCTGGGCCGGAATGATTCGTTGAAATTCCTGACATGCTTGTCTCCTTTTTATAAGGTTGATTTTGTACCTGGCCTAGATTTTTACATAATTTATAAAAAATTCCAAATAATGCAAGTTCATTTCATATTGCAAAATATAAATGCTTGCTTGCCGGCAAAAGGCACCCGCAAAGCAGGTCACCTACACTTGCGAATATGCAATTGCGCCAGATGTTTTCACTGCCCAGCCCCTCAAAATTCAGGTTTGTTGCCAAACTGCAAAACTGGTGGCGTCGCCTGCCACCCCTGGCTCAAGATCGTTTTGCTGTGCTGGCGCCCTTGGCCGCAGTGCTGTTGTTTCTGGCCGCCATCATGGCGGCCTTTGGTTACTTGCGACTAGAAGAGATAGACCGCGAGCAAGAGGCGGTGAAGCGCGATGTGGAATACACACAGCAACGTTTGCGCTTGCGCCTGCTGGAGCGCCAAGAACAACTGATGCGCATAGCGCGAGAAATTTCAAACAAAGAAACGAACGAGCAGGACTTTCAAAATCAGGCCGACTACCTGATGAACCAATACCCGGATTTGCAGGGTTTGTCGTGGATAGATGGACGCAAACGCATCCGTGCCAGCTTTGGAACTGTCAGTTTGTCCTCAACGCAAATTCGTCAGGTGGGCAGCACCCTCAAACCGGGTGAAACCGAAAGCGCCTACGCCCTCTCCAGTGAGCTGATGCAACCTATCTACTCGCAGCAGGTCTTCAACACGGAAGAACAGGCCATGCTGCAGTTGCACATACCGATGTCAGAGCGCGGCAAGTTCAA
>JBIKZP010000227.1:0-4691 GCA_044354655.1 Rhodoferax sp.
GCCCAGGCCGCCAATGATGATGACGATGAAGATCAGCACATTGACCTGCGCGCCCATCTGCGGCGTCACACTTTGCTGGTACATGCCCCACATCACACCGCCCAGCCCGGCCAGCGCGCTGCCCACGACAAACACGCCCACAAACAGGCGCTGTATGCGGTAGCCCAGCGACTCCACCATTTCCCGGTTTTGTACGCCCGCGCGAATCAGTAAACCAATCTTGGTGCGCCCCAGCACCCAGGCCAGCACGGCAAACACCCCAAGCCCCACCACCACGGCGAGCAAGCGGTATTTTTCAATGGCGGCTTCGCCCAGCAGCACGGCGCCGCGCAGGGCCTCAGGCAGGGGCAAGGCAATTTGCTGCGGCCCCCAGATCACCTTGATGAGTTCCTCACCAATGATCATGCCGCCCATGGTGATCAAAATTTGCTTCAGGTGCTGGCCATAAACCGGGCGCACGATGAAACGTTCAAACGCCAGTCCCATGGCGCCAGACACCAGCATGGCCACCAGCATGGCCGGAAAAATGGCCACCAGGTTGCGCCACAACTCGGGCGAGGCGGTCCAGTTGCTCATCAGACCCAGCACGGTCGTGGCTACAAAAGCACCCAGCGCAATGAAGACGCCGTGGCCGAAGTTCAACACGTCCATCAGGCCAAACACCAGCGTCAGCCCGGAGGCAATGATGAAAATGATCATGCCCATGGCCAGACCCGCCACGGTCAGCGTCAGCCAGGTGGAGGGCGAGCCGATAAACGGCAGCACCCCCAAGGCCAGCAAGGGCACCAGGGCCAGCGGCTTCCAGTCCAGATCGAGTGACTTCATAAGGTGAGCCCCAGCAAGGATTGCTGCAAAGCCGTGTCTTCGGCCAGCGCCTGCATGGGGCCGGCATGCACCACGCGGCCGTTGTCCATGACCGCCACCTGGTCGCCCAGGCGTTTGGCAAAGCTCAGGTTCTGCTCCACCAGCAAAATGGTGGTGCCGGTGGCCTTGAGCTGGGCAAAGGCGTCAATCATGTTGTTGATGATGGCCGGGGCCAGGCCTTTGCTGGGCTCGTCCACAATGAGCAGTTCGCGCGGCTCGACGATGGCGCGCGCCACGGCCAGCATCTGCTTTTGCCCGCCCGAGAGTTTGCCGGCCGGGTAGTTCCAGAATTTTTCAACCGCCGGAAACAGCGAAAAAATCCATTGCAAGCGCGCAGCGTCCATCTGCTGGGCGCGTTGCGCCTGGCGCGCCGCCAGCAGCATGTTTTCCTTGACCGTCAAATCAGAAAAAATGCCCATGTTCTCGGGCACGTAAGCAATGTTCAAAGCCGCGATCTCCGGCGTGCGTTTGGCCGTGATGTCGTGTCCGGCAAAGCTCACCCGGCCCTGGCTTGCGGGCCACAAACCCATGATGGTGCGCAGCGTGGTGGTCTTACCCGCGCCGTTGCGCCCCAGCAGCATGGTGAGTTGGCCTTGGGGCACCTGCAGGTCGACGCCGTGAAGAATATGGTAGGCCCCAATGTGGGTGTGCACCCCTTGCAGTGACAGCAAAGGAAGGTTTGTGGGCTGGCTCATGCGTGTTCTTTCGCCGGTTCAGGCGCTGGGCTGACCGATACGCCCAGATACGCTTCTTGCACCACCGGCAGGGCCATCACGTCGGCGGGTTCACCGTCGGCTACCAGTGCGCCGTTGTGCAGCACGATGATGCGGTCGGCCAGTTCGCGCACCACGTCCATCTTGTGCTCCACCAGCAGAATGGTTTTGCGCTTGTCGCTCTTGAGCTGGCGAATCAAATTCAGAATCACGGGCGCCTCGTCGGCGCTCATGCCGGCGGTGGGTTCATCAAACATGAACACCTCGGGGTCCAGCGCCATCAGCAAAGCCACCTCCAGCTTGCGCTGGTCGCCATGCGGCAAACTGGCCACCACGGTGTTGTGGCGCTGGCTGAGAGAGACCGCTTCCAGCACCTCCTGGGCCTTGCGGGTGAGCGCCGGGTGATCGCTCCAGATGCTCCAAAGATTGAGCCCGCGCCAATGGCGACCCGGTTGCGCCGCCTGCACGGCCAGGCGCACGTTCTCCAGCACCGTGAGGTTGGGGAACAGATTGGTGAGCTGAAAAGCCCGCCCGATTCCGGCACGTGTGCGCGCCGAAGGACTCATGCCGCCCAGACTGCGGCCCTTGAGCAGCACTTCGCCGCTACTGGCCTTGATCTGACCGGAGATCAGGTTGAAGTAGGTGGTTTTGCCCGCGCCGTTGGGGCCAACAATGGCGGTCAGGGTGCCCGGTGCAAATGCACAACTGACGGCATTGACCGCCACGTGTCCGCCAAAGCGGACCGTGAGCGCTTGTGTCTCCAGCACGGGCGGGGTCTCAGCGCTTGTTGAGAATCGGAATGTTCATCTCTTCAGGCTTGATCTCACGCACCAACTCAGGCACGCCCCAGGCAAATGCCGGGTCGACCTTGATCTTGAAGTGGAACATGCTCTGCATCGCCTGGTGGTCTTCCTTGCGGAAGGTCATCTTGCCCTTGGGGGTGTCAAAGCTCATGCCTTCCATGGTCTTGATCAGCGTGTTGGCCGAGGTATCGCCATTGGATTTTTTGAGCGCTGTCACCACTGCCATGGCCGCTGAGAAGCCGCCTGCGGTGAAGAAGTCTGGCGGAGTCTTGAACTTTTGGTAATGGCTGGCCACCAGCGCATCGTTAATCGGGTTCTTGGGCATGCCGAAGTAGTAATAGGCCGCGCCTTCCATGCCGGGGAACTGCTTGTAAGCGGTCATGGCGGGCAGAATGTTGCCGCCCGTGGCAATCTCAATGCCGTAGCGCTTCAAGTCCATGTCGGCAATCTTGAAAGGGTTGCCAGCGCCGGCCCAGATGATGAACACGATCTTGCGGCCGGGAATATCCTTGAGCTTGTCAATCAGGTGCTGCGCCCCAGCGGTGAAGTCGGTCGTCGCGGCGGGCAGGTATTCCTCATGCACCAGCTTGGCTTTCTTGATGGAATTACGAAACGCGGTGACGCCGTCACGCCCAAACGCCCAGTCTTGCGCCAGGGTGGCAATCGTGACACCCGGCTTGTCCAGCGCCACAGCGTTGGAGATGGCGTCTTGCGAACTGTTGCGCCCGGTGCGGAAGATGTATTTGTTCCACTTCTCGCCCGTGATCGAATCGGCCACGGCGGGCTCAACGATCAAGATTTTTTTGTACTCTTCAGCCACCGGCAGCATGGCCAGCGCCACGCCAGAACCGGTGGTGCCCACGGCCAAGTCCACCTTGTCGTCGGAATAGGCCGCTGCCAACAGCGATTTGCCCAAGTCAGGCTTGCCTTGGTCGTCTTTTTCAATCACGGTGATTTTTTTGCCGGCCACCATCATGGTGCCGCCCGTGGCGTAGTCCAGTCCCATCAGAAAACCGACGGCGGTTTGTTTGCCGTAGGCCTCCAGCGGGCCGGTTTTGCCATAAATATGGGCGATTTTGATGTCCTTGCTTTGGGCAAGCGCAAAACCTGCGGACAAGGTGCTGGCCAGAACGGCAAAGCCAATGGCGGTACGTGAAAACAAGGTACGACGGTACATGGAGGACTCCTGTAATTGAATTTGATGCCTAGGACAATGCAGCAAACATGCCAAAACGCAAGTTATTGATTTAATGAGGAAAATATCTCAAGCAAACCGAAATGTATTATTTCCAGACATATTTAATGTTTAAAAATAAAACATAGTGTATTTATTTAATACACACTAAACTAAGCGGGCATACAAGGTCGCTCGAGAAATACCCAGCATTTTGGCGGCTACGACCTTGTTGCCTTTGGCCACTTGCAGGGCGGCCGCGATGGCTCGACCTTCAAGTTCTGCCACTTGCTCGGACAAGGGACGAACCAGATCAGCCGCATTGTGTGCCGTCAATGCCGGCAGGGGCGTCACCGCTGTGTCGGGCAGCACAGGTACCCACTTTGCCACGCCAGACTCCCGCAACACCGTTTCGAGGTGCACGGGCAAGAGTTGATGCGAGTCGCTGCGCATCATGGCTTGCTCCAACACGTTGCGCAGTTCACGGATGTTGCCGCGCCAGCTTTGGGCTGACAACAAGGCAAAGGCCTCGGGGCTGAGCTCAGGGGGTTGTCCGCCGCTGCGCATTGCCATGTCATCACCGAGCACTTCGACCAGCGCGGGAATGTCCGCGCGGCGCTCGCGCAGCGGCGGCACCCGAATAGGCAGCACGTTCAAACGGTAAAACAAGTCTTCCCGAAAGTTGCCATCTCGCACTAACTGGCCCAGGTCACGCGAGGTGGCGGCAATCACACGGGTATCAAAGGGCAACAGCTGGTTCGATCCCAGAGGCTCAATCTCTCCTTCTTGCAGGGCGCGCAGCAGTTTGGCCTGCAAGCTCAGCGGCATATCGCCAATTTCATCAAGAAAAAGAGTACCGCCATGGGCCAATCTAAATTTGCCTTCTCGCCCTTTCGGGTCTGCGCCCGTGAAAGCTCCCGGTGCCACACCAAAAAATTCAGCCTCAAGCAATGTGTCTGGCACGGCGGCAATATTGATACTGACAAACGCCTGCTCGGCACGATTTGAAGCTGCATGAATGGCATGTGCCAGCAACTCCTTGCCTGTACCGGTCTCACCCAGCAACAAAACCGGACTGGACGATTGGGCCGCCCGACGGGCTTGGCGCTTGACCTCCACCGCGGCCGGACTGGCCCC
>JBIKZP010000228.1:0-4681 GCA_044354655.1 Rhodoferax sp.
CTGTCCGAAATTGCCGAAATGCTCAGTGATGCGGGCTTGCGCCAAAAAATGGCCTCCAGTGCCGATGCGACCGAGTTGCACCGCCTGATCACCAACTGGCAGTCTGCGCAATCGGCCTGAAGGCAGCTGCCCGTCTGAATTAATCCCCCATTTATTGACTGGATTCGTTGTGAAACCCAATGTCGTCAGCGCCGATGTCTTGTTTGAGGCGTTTCGCGACACGCTGAAGTGGGAATGGGTGGCCGGTCTGGGCGCCTCCGAGCGCCGTTTCGACGAAGTCGCGGTAACCGCGGCCCGCTCGGGCGCCGATCTGGTCGGCTACCTCAACTACATTCACCCTTACCGCGTGCAAATTCTGGGCGAGCGCGAGATTGCCTACCTGGCCAATGCCACGCCCCAGGACTGCGCCCGCCGTATTTCCCGAATCGTCACCCTGGAGCCGCCGGTGCTGATTCTGGCCGACGGGCAAGAGGCCCCCGAGGCTTTGTTGTCGATGTGCGAGCGTGCGCAAATTCCGATGTTCGCCACCCAGGGCTCGTCAGCATTTGTGATCGACGTGCTGCGTGCCTACCTGTCCAAGTACTTTGCCGACCGCACCACCATGCACGGTGTGTTCATGGATATTCTGGGGCTGGGGGTGTTGATCATCGGCGAGTCCGGCTTGGGAAAAAGCGAGTTGGGGCTGGAACTGATCTCCCGCGGCAATGGGCTGGTGGCCGATGATGCGGTGGACCTGTATCGCATTAACCAGGACACCATCGAGGGCCGCTGCCCCGATTTGCTGATGAATCTGCTGGAAGTGCGCGGCATTGGGCTGCTGGACATTCGCTGTATTTTTGGCGAAACCGCCGTGCGCCGCAAAATGCGGCTCAAGCTCATCGTGCACCTGGTGCGCCGGGAAACGCTGGAGCGCGACTACGAACGCATTCCGTATGAGCCGCTGACGCAAGACGTGCTGGGTGTACCGGTGCGCAAGGTGGTGATTCAGGTGGTGGCCGGGCGCAACATCGCCGTGCTGGTGGAGGCGGCGGTGCGCAACACCATTCTTCAACTGCGAGGCATTGACACTTACCAGGAGTTTGTCGAGCGCCACCGCAAAGCCATGGGTGCAACCGACTGACGACGCAACCTCAACCGGGGGAGCGGGGCGTAAACGTTGGCCGGTCCGGGCACTTGTCCCGGGTGCAGTGGGCATACAGGCTCAAGGCGTGGTCGGCAATGGCAAAGCCCTTGAGTTTGGCCACAGCGTTTTGGCGCTTTTCAATTTCGGCATCGTAAAACTCTTCTACCTTGCCGCAATCCAGGCACACCAGGTGGTCGTGGTGCTGCCCTTCATTGAGTTCGTAGACGGACTTGCCACTCTCGAAGTTGCTGCGGCTCAAGATATCAGCCTGCTCAAACTGGGCCAGCACCCGGTACACCGTGGCCAGTCCAACGTCCGAGCGCTCTTCAAGCAAGACCCGGTAGACGTCCTCTGCTGTCATGTGGCGTTGCGCGCCTTTTTGAAAAATTTCAAGTATTTTCAGCCGCGGCAGAGTGGCCTTGAGTCCGGTGCTTTTGAGTTCGTCGATATTGGTCATGGAGGTCTTTCACTAGGCCGGTACAGCCCGCCATGACAGGCGCAACCGTTACAATGCATTGATCATATCGCCACACCCTTCACAATGTCCCAATACCCCCGCAGTGTCAGTTTGATCTTGCTTCTTGCCATGACGTTGGGACTGGCCGCGTGCAGCAGCCTTAACAGCGCCAGCACCCAGGTGGCCGGGCTAATTAGCCCTTACAAAATGGACATTGTCCAGGGCAACTTTGTGTCCAAAGAGCAAGCAGCGGCCATCAAGCCCGGCATGAGCCGCTCCCAGGTGCGCGACATCCTGGGCACCCCCTTGTTAACCAGCCTGTTTCACGCCGACCGCTGGGACTACGTCTTCACCTTCAAGCGCCGGGGCATGGCCTCACAGGAGCGCAAGGTGACGGTCTTTTTCAAAGCCGATGTGCTGGACCGAATAGAAGCCGATGTCCTCCCGACCGAAGCTGAATTCGTGGCCTCGCTCGATGCCACTCGCCCTTCAGGCGCAGTGCCAGCGCTGGAGATGAGCCCGGAGAGTCTGAGCAAGTTGCCGGCGGCTAAGCCCAAAGCGGCGCCGGCTGTCCTGCCGCCGCTGCCTGCAAGTTACCCGCCACTCGAATCTGCCTCGCGCTAAGCGGGCGAACCCACACCATGACCGATACCACCAAGCACCGTATTGCCATTGCGGGCGCCAGCGGACGCATGGGTCAGATGCTGATAGAGGCAGTTCGCGCTGCTGACGATTGCGCACTGACCGGAGCGCTGGACATTGCCACCAGCCCTGCCCTGGGTGCCGATGCCACCGCCTTTCTGGGTCAACCCAGCGGCGTGTTCATTACAGCCGAACTGAGCGCCGGGTTAGCTCAGGCCCGTACCTTGATTGACTTCACCCGCCCCGAAGGCACGCTGGCGCATTTGCGCGTGTGCCGCGCATTGGGGGTGAACGCCGTCATTGGCACCACTGGCTTTACCGACGCGCAAAAAGCCGAGATTGCCGATGCCGCCAAAGACATCGCCATCATGATGGCGCCCAACATGAGCGTGGGCGTCAACGTCACGCTCAAGCTGCTTGAAATGGCGGCCAAGGCGCTGGCCACAGGCTACGACATTGAAATCATTGAAGCGCATCACCGCTACAAGGTAGACGCGCCCTCGGGCACTGCCCTGAAAATGGGCGAAGTCATGGCCAACGCGCTAGGGCGCAACCTGAAAGACTGTGCGGTCTACGCGCGTGAAGGCGTGACCGGCGAGCGCGACCCATCCTCCATCGGCTTTGCCACCATCCGCGGGGGCGACATCGTGGGCGACCACACCGTGCTGTTTGCCGGCATTGGCGAGCGCATCGAGATCAGCCACAAATCGTCCAGCCGCGCCACCTATGCCCAGGGCAGTTTGCGCGCCGTGCGTTTCCTGGCCACGCAGACCACCGGTCTGTATGACATGTTTGACGTGCTCAACCTGAAGTAAACCTTCCATGAACCTGAGCCACCTGCTGTCGCTGGGCGATGGCGTCACCCGCGGGGTGGCGCTGCTGCTGCTGGCCATGTCGGTGGCCAGTTGGGTGGTGATTCTCTGGAAGGCCTGGCTGTTGCGCCAGGCCAGCCAGGACGTAACCCGTTGCACGGCCGCCTTCTGGCAATCGGCCTCGGTGGACGAGGCGCTGGCCAAACTCCAGGCCTTTGACCGACTGGCCCTGATGGTGCCTATGGTGCAGGCCAGCAAAATTGAAGCCGGTGCCACCCTGGCCACTGCCGCCGACAAGTCCCAGCAACTCACCCGCGTGCTGCGCAATGCCTTGCACCTGGCGCTGGCCAAACTGCAATACGGCCAAGTGCTGCTGGCCACCGTAGGTTCCACCGCCCCGTTTGTCGGCTTGCTGGGCACGGTTTGGGGTATTTACCATGCGCTCTTGGGTATTGCCGATGTCGGCCAGGTCAGCATTGGCCAAATCTCTGCGCCCGTGGGCGAGGCGCTCATCATGACGGCTGCCGGACTGGCGGTGGCGCTGCCCGCCGTGCTGGCCTATAACGTGATGGGCCGCGTGGTCGCCCGCCTGGAGGCTGAGCTGGAAGGCTTTGCCCGTGACCTGCGTGAACTTGCCCTGTCCAAGCCTGCTTGGCCGGGCTTGTCCTGAGCCCTGAGAAAAGGCGCCACCATGTCTTTTGGTCGACTGGAACGCACGCCCGGCTCTCAGCCCATGAGCGACATCAACATGACGCCGCTGGTGGACGTGATGCTGGTGCTGGTGGTCATCCTCATCATCACCGCGCCGCTGCTCTCCAGCGCCATCAAACTCAAGCTGCCTACCGCCGAAGGCGCCCAGTCCAACGGCACCGCCCGTGTGCTGAACTTGGCGGTGGACGCATCGGGCCAAGTTTTCTTCAATGACAAGCCGCTGACCCTGGACGCGCTGGCGCTGCAGTTGGCGCAAGCCGCCCAGCAAAACCCCACCGCTGAGGTGCAATTGCGCGCCGATGAAGCCGTGCCCTACGGCCGCATCGTTCAGGTCATGGGCCTGGCCCAAAAAGTCGGCCTGAACCGCATCGGTTTTGTAACCGATGCCCGGCCACCCGCCAAACCCTAAAATCAGGGCTTCGCGGTCTTTTTAGACCGCCCAAGTGAACACCATGCAAGACAAATACAACCACCTTGACGTAGAAAAAACGGCCCAAACCCAATGGACCACGCAAGACGTCTACCGGGTCACCGAAGACACCAGCAAACCCAAGTTTTACGCCTGCTCCATGCTGCCCTACCCCAGCGGCAAGCTGCACATGGGCCATGTGCGCAACTACACCATCAACGACATGCTGGCGCGCCAGCTGCGCATGAAGGGTTTCAACGTGCTCATGCCCATGGGCTGGGATGCCTTTGGCTTGCCGGCTGAAAACGCGGCGCTCAAAAATGGCGTGCCACCGGCCAAGTGGACGTTCGAGAACATTGCCTACATGAAGCAGCAGATGCAGGCCATGGGCCTGGCCATCGACTGGAGCCGTGAAGTCGCCACCTGCGAGCCCAGCTACTACAAGTGGAACCAGTGGTTGTTTTTGAAGATGCTTGAAAAAGGCATTGCCTACCGCAAGACCCAAGTCGTCAACTGGGACCCGGTCG
>JBIKZP010000229.1:0-4668 GCA_044354655.1 Rhodoferax sp.
GAACCCCTCTGGCAGGGGCATGCACAAGTGGGCGGGTGCCAGCGTGTGCGTGCCAAAACCGCCAGTGCCAGAGAGGCAGGCCACGTGCTGCCCGACCTGGAGGTGAGTAACGCCTTCACCCACCGCTTGCACAATGCCGGCGTATTCGGAGCCGGGCACAAAGGGCAGGGCGGGTTTCATCTGGTATTTGTTCTGCACAATCAGCAGATCAGGAAAATTCAGGCTCGCCGCCTTGATCTCAAGCAGCACCTCGCCCTTGCCGGGCTGGGGGGTGGGCAGTTCTTTCCAGGCCAGGGCGTCAACGCCCACGGGGTTTTCACAAAGCCAAGCATGCATGAATCATCTCCAAAAATTTTTGAAATGATAAGTCAGGGCGCTTTGAAAAAACTCACCCGTGTCTCTAGGGCGACCGGGCCAGTAGGTGGGCCTGTGCGCCCTACAATTCAGCCCAACTCTGTTTGCATATGAAGATACTTATTTCCAACGACGATGGCTACCAGGCGCCTGGCATTGTGGCGCTTTATGAAGCCTTGAAAGACGTGGCCGAGGTGGAGGTCATTGCGCCTGAACACAACAACAGTGCCAAGTCCAATGCCCTGACCCTGCATTCCCCTTTGTACGTGCACCCTGCCAGTAATGGTTTTCGGTACGTTAACGGCACCCCCGCCGACTGCGTGCATATTGCGCTGACGGGCCTGTTGGGCTACCGGCCTGACCTGGTGATCTCGGGCATCAACAATGGTGCCAATATGGGCGATGACACCATTTATTCGGGCACAGTGGGTGCTGCCATGGAGGGTTTTTTGTTTGGTATTCCGGCCATCGCTTTTTCTCAGGTAGATCGCAACTGGGTGCATTTGGAGGCGGCAGCGCACAAGGCGCGTGAGCTGATTTTGCAAATGGAACAACAGCATTTGATAGGGCATAGCCCGTGGCTGCTGAACGTGAACATTCCTAATTTGCCGTTAGAGCAGATCGGCCACGTCAAGCTGTGTCGCTTGGGTCGCCGCCATGCGGCTGAGCCGGTGATCACGCAGGTGAGCCCCCGCGGCGAAACCATGTACTGGATTGGCGCAGCCGGTGCCGCCAAGGACGAGGCCGAGGGGACTGATTTTCATGCCACCGCGCACGGCTATGTGTCGGTGACGCCCTTGAAAGTGGACTTGACCGACCACGACCACCTCGGCTATTGGGCCCAGACAGCTTCCCGACTGAACAGCCCGGCGACGCTGCCCGTTAAGACGCTGGCTGGCGGTTGAGCGCGCCATGAAAGAGCGCCCCACTTTTCCAGCGCGCCTGAATTTATCGGGCAGCAAAGATGAGGCCAAACGGCCCGTAGCCCAGCGTGCCCGCACAGTGCACCAGCCCCATGTCACAGCGCCCGGCCAATTGCTGGCGCAAGGCGTGGGCATGGACTCCCGCGCGGTACGCATGAGCATGGTGGGCAAGCTCGCTGCCCAGGGCATTACCGACGCTCAGGTGCTCGCTGCCATGGGCCACATTGAGCGACATCGCTTTGTAGATACGGCCCTGGTGAACCAGGCCTATGAAGACACCAGTTTGCCCATTGGCCTGGGTCAGACTATTTCCAAACCCGGCGTGGTGGCGCGCATGCTTGAATTGTTGCGCCAGGGGGCGCCGGCCAAGCTGGGCCGCGTACTTGAAATTGGCACAGGCTGCGGCTATCAGGCGGCGGTGTTGAGTCAGTTGGCCACAGAGGTTTACAGCATTGAGCGCTTGCGTGGTCTGCATGACAAGGCGTGTGAAAACTTGCGCCACTTGCGCCAGCCCAACCTGCACCTGTTGTTAGGCGATGGGCGGCTGGGCTTTGCCAAGGGCGCGCCCTATGCCGGCATCATTGCCGCCGCCGGGGGCGAGGCTATTCCCGAGGCCTGGCTTGAGCAGTTGGCCGTAGGGGGCCGCTTGGTGGCACCCGTAGCAACCGGCACGGGAAAAACCAAGCAGCAACAGCTGATGGTGGTGGACAAGACAGCGCAAGGATTGCGTCAGACCTTGCTGGAAGCGGTGCTCTTTGTGCCTCTAAAATCCGGTGTTGCATGAAGGGTTGTGTATGTCAAGAATGAGCGTCTTGCGAGGCGTGGCGGGGTTGATGGTGCTAGGCTGTCTGGTGCTGGCCGGGTGCAGTTCCAAAGGTGCACGTGCGCCAGTTGAAGACCGCGGCACCATGGCGTCCAGTAAGGCGTTAGCTAGCGCTAAAACCACAAGTCCAGTCCCAGACACACCGGCCAAGCCTTCGGCAGCGCCGGTGCTTGAGCCGTCCAGCCCTGCCGCCAAGCCCCTGCCCGGGGCTGAAAACGCGGGCAAACCCGGTTACTACACGGTAAAACCTGGCGACACCCTGATTCGCGTGGGCCTGGACCATGGTCAATCGTTTCGCGATATAGCCCGTTGGAGTGGCCTGGACAACCCCAACCGCATTGAAGTGGGCCAAGTGTTGCGCGTGGAGCCGCCCGTAGGGGCTTCGGCCGAGCCTGAGACCAAGCCCGTGGTTCTGTCCAGCGCGAGCCCGGTTGCATTGGCGCCCGTTCAAGCTGCCAGTGCTGATAAGCGTGCTCCGGCCAACGCTGCACCAGTAGCTACACCCGCAGCAGCCCCTGCAGCAGCACCTTCAACTGCAAATGCAGCGAGCGCGGATGACGAGATTGCCTGGATCTGGCCTGTCAACGGCGAATTGCTGGCCGGTTTTGATGAGCTGAAGAACAAGGGCCTGGACATTGGTGGCAAGGCCGGTACGCCGGTTCTGGCGTCGGCCGATGGGCGCGTGGTCTATGCCGGTGCAGGTTTGCGCGGCTATGGCAACTTGATCATCCTGAAGCACAACAACACCTACCTGACCGCCTACGCGCACAACCAGGCGCTGCTGGTGAAGGAAGACCAAACGGTGCGCAAGGGCCAGAAAATTGCAGAAATGGGCAGCAGCGATACCGACCGCGTGAAGCTGCACTTTGAAGTGCGCCGCCAAGGCAAACCTGTAGACCCGGCCAAGTACTTGCCGGCGCGCTAACGCACTCACACACGCCATTCCAGCCATCACCGCAGGAGCCGGGCCGGCTCCTCTTTCACAATCTGCGCCATGACTGAACCCATTCAAAACAAAGCCCCAACGTATGCCCCCGACTGGTTAACCGTGGAGTCGCTGGACCTGGAAGCCCAGGGCGTGGCACACCGGGCCGACGGCAAAGTGGTATTCATCGACGGCGCCTTGCCGTTTGAGGTGGTAAGCGCCAATATCAACCGCAAGAAAAACAACTGGGAGCGTGGCACCTTGATGGAGATTCAGCACGAATCCTCGCAGCGGGTGACGCCGGGTTGCCAGCACTTTGGGCTGCATTCCGGGTCTTGTGGTGGCTGCAAGATGCAGCACCTGCATGTGGCCGCCCAAGTGGCAGTGAAGCAGCGTGTTCTGGAAGACAACCTGTGGCATCTGGGCAAGGTCAAGGCCGACATGATTTTGCGACCCATCGAAGGGCCGGCCTGGGGTTACCGCTACCGCGCCCGTTTGTCGGTGCGTCATGTGCATAAAAAAGGCACGGTGCTGGTGGGTTTTCATGAGCGTAAAAGCAGCTACGTGGCCGACATGACCGAATGCAAGGTTTTGCCCCCGCATGTGGAAGCTTTGCTCTTGCCGTTGCGGGCGCTGATTACCTCAATGGACGCGATAGAGACTTTGCCCCAGATTGAGCTGGCCTGCGGCGACAGTGTGACCGCCCTGGTGCTGCGCCACATGGCGCCCCTCAGCGCCGCTGACCTGGTGCGTCTGCGTGACTTTGCAGGGCGGCATGCCGGCGTGCAATGGTGGTTGCAGCCCAAGGGACCAGAGACCGTGCATTTGCTCGACGCAGGCGGTGAACAGCTGGCCTATGCGCTGCCAGACTTTGGCATCACCATGCCGTTCAAGCCCACCGATTTCACGCAGGTCAACCCCCACATCAACCGCGTGCTGGTGTCGCGGGCACTGCGCTTGCTGAACGCCACCCGAAGCGAGCGCGTGATTGACTGGTTTTGTGGACTGGGCAATTTCACCTTGCCCATGGCCACCCAGGCGCGCGAGGTGCTGGGTATTGAGGGCAGCGACACCCTGGTGGCTCGCTCTACGGAAAATTACGCGCTGAATAAGTCGCAGGCCGCACCCGGCCAGGGCCTTTGCCCCACCCGTTTTGTGGCGCGGGACTTGTTTGAAATGACGCCTGAGATGCTGATTCAGGACGGTGTGGCTGACAAATGGCTGGTAGACCCCCCGCGGGATGGCGCCTTTGCCTTGGTGCAGGCGCTGGCCGCCTTGCGCCAGCAGCAGCGTGACCCCGAAGCGCATCCCCTCACGCCCGGTGCCCAGCATTGGACGGCACCCAAGCGCATCGTGTACGTCAGTTGCAACCCCTCAACCCTGGCACGAGATGCCGATGTGCTGGTGCACCAGGCGGGCTACGCCTGCTCCTCGGCCGGGGTGATCAATATGTTTCCGCATACCGCGCACGTGGAGAGCATGGCGGTGTTTGAGCGACTCGATTGATGCCCACCAACCCGGCCAGTAGCTTGGACGGGACGAAAAAAAAGACCCCGAGGGGTCTTTTTTGTTGGGCGTCAACCTGTTAATCGCGTTCGCCACCGAAGATGCCCAGCAAAGCCAGCAGGCTCTGGAACACATTG
>JBIKZP010000230.1:0-4648 GCA_044354655.1 Rhodoferax sp.
CGGGCAGCAAGCGCACTTCAGGCACCGGGTAAAGGCTGCGCTGGCTGTCGGGGTCAAAAGTGCGGATGGAGTCAATCTCGTCGTCAAACAAGTCGACCCGAAAAGGCACCAGGCTGCCCATGGGGAATAAATCAATCAAGCCACCTCGCACGGCGTATTCGCCCGGGCTCACAACCTGCGTGACGTGGCTGTAACCGGCCAGCGTGAGTTGGGCCTTGAGTTTGGCCTCGTCGAGCTTTTGCCTGACCTTGAACTCGAAGGTGTAGCCCGCCAGAAAGCTCGGGGGGGCCAGCCGGTACAGCGCGGTTGTGGCCGGGACGAGGACCACGTCAGCCCCGGTCTCCTTGTCGCGCTGGCTGATGCGCCATAGGGTGGCGAGACGCTCGCTGATCAGGTCTTGGTGCGGAGAGAAGGTGTCGTAGGGCAGAGTTTCCCAGTCAGGAAACAGCACACAACGCAGGTCGGGGGCAAAAAAGGCCATTTCGTCGAGCAGGCGCTGGGCGTCTACCGCGTTGGCCGTCACGATGGCGGTGAGCTTCTTCTGGCTTTTTTCTCGTAAACCCAGCTGGGCCAGCAGCAAGGCATCGGCAGAACCGGTCGGGCGGGGCAGGGTGTAGCGTTTGCCCGCAGGCAGTTTGGGTAATTCCATGGGGTCGACAGGTGGCGCGTTGATTGGATTTAAGGGGTCTGAAAACACAAATACAAAACACCCCACGCGCGAAGGCGGGGGGTGTGCTTGGGCGCATTACAGTCACTGCGACAGCATAGATTTTAGAATGGCGACTACAACCATGACCAACCACCTTCCCATTCCCCCCTTGGACGCACGTTTCTGGGCCTTGATTCCCAGTGCCGGCACCGGTTCGCGCGCTGGTGTGGGCGGGCCAAAACAGTATGAGCCCTTGCTCGGCCAGCCCTTGGTCATGCACACGCTGGCCGCTTTTTCAGCGGTTCCCCGTATTGAAAAAATTGCGGTAGTACTGGCGCCTCAAGATGTTTTTTTTGCCACGTTACCGCTGCCCTCATCGGTTTTGATCGCCCCCTGCGGTGGCGCAACCCGGGCCGGCTCGGTCTTGAACGGGCTCAATTTCTTGCACACACAGGGCGCTAGCCCGCACGACTGGGTGTTGGTACACGATGCGGCCCGTTGCCTGATCACGCCGGCACAAATAAACGCCTTGATGGACGCTTGTGCCAATGACGCCGTGGGTGGTTTACTGGCGCATAAACTGCCTGACACGCTCAAATGTGAGGCCCTTGGAAGGGTGGCCAGCACGCTAGAGCGCAGCGACAAATGGCTGGCGCAAACGCCGCAAATGTTTCGCTTGGGCGACTTGCTCAAGGCGCTTGCCTTGGCCGGCGACCAAGTGACCGACGAGTCCAGCGCCCTGGAAGCGCTTGGCCTGAGCCCCAAGTTGGTGCCCGGCAGCGCACAAAATTTCAAGGTGACTTACCCGGAAGACTTTGCGCTGGCCGAGGCGGTGTTGCGTGCGCGGCTTGCTGCACCTGAAACCCTTCAGACAAACAGAGGCAAACCATGAGTTTCAGAATTGGTGAAGGCTGGGATATTCACGCTTTGGTGGCAGGGCGCAAGCTCATTCTTGGGGGCGTGGAGGTGCCGTTTCATTTGGGATTGCTGGGGCACTCTGATGCCGATGTCTTGCTGCACGCCATCACGGACGCCTTGCTGGGGGCCTCAGCGCAGGGCGATATTGGCACGCATTTCCCCGACACCGATGCGCAATTCAAAGGCGCCGATTCGCTGGTGTTGTTGCATGAAACGGCGCGCCGTGTGCGCGAATTGGGCTACGACATTGGCAATGTGGACAGCACCATCATTGCCCAGGCGCCCAAGTTGATGCCGCATATTCCCGCCATGCGGGCGCGTATTGCCCAGGCGCTCTCCGTGCAAGTGGATCAGGTCAACGTCAAGGCCAAGACGGCTGAAAAAATGGGGCCAGTGGGCTTGAACCAGGCCATGGAAGCGCGGGCGGTTGTGCTGCTGACCCGAAAGCCCGGGTTTTGAGCACAAGGCCAGGTCCCTGAATTTTTAACCTGGCACTGTAGGTTTTATTTTCCCAAGGTGTGCAAGGGAATGTCTTTTTCAAGCGCCAGTTTGTCCAGCGCCTTGCGGGTTTGGCTCAGCAGGAAGCGCGCAATGGCGGCATGGGTCGCGGGGTTCATCATGGCCGCTGTGCCGGCATCGCTCAAACCGGCCGCCACGCACAGTGACTTGGCAAAGTGCGGCTCCAGCGCCGCCACCGCTACACGACCGTCCTTGCAGGGGTAGACGCGGTAGCCCGCATGGCCCCCGCCCACCGCAGCGCCAGGCACGGTCAGGCCCCAATGTCTGGGAAGCGCCAGGTAGGCGGCGGCGTCAGACAGGGCCACTTCAAAGTAGTGGCCTTGGCCTTTGCGGGCTTGCAGCAGGGTGGCTTGCAAAACGGCCTCGGAGGCGATCAAGGAGCCACCCATGTCGGCATACAGCGTGGGTGGCAGTTCCAGCCCATTGACCAAGCCGTTGTCGGCCAGGTAGGTCAGGTCATGCCCCGGTTCTTCGGCACGCGCACCGGGGGCGCCCACGATGGCCACCACAGACAGCGCGGGGTAGCGCTGGTGCAGGTCTTTCCAGCCCAGACCGAGCTTGCGCAAGGCCGAGGGGCGAAAAGAAGTAAGCAGCACGTGGGTCTTGGCCAGTTCTCGGTGCAAGGATTTTTGGCCTTTCTCGCTCTTAAGGTCGGCCGTGGCCACGCGCACGCCTTGGTGCAATTGATCGTAAGCATCGCGCTTGTACCAGGCCATGGGGTCGCCGGAGCTGCCTGCAGGCGCACCCACCGGTGCGGGTGGCTCCAGCTTGACGCAGCTTGCGCCCATTTGCTGGCACCGCATCAGGGCGGCAGGTCCGGGCAGGTTGAGTGCCAGGCTGAGCACGCGCACACCTTTGAGTGTTTGTGGTGGTTTGCGGAGAGCGGTCATGGGGTGATCTCTTGTAGTGCTTCCAAGCGGAAAGGGGCGGGGTGTTGAGCGCCCATTCTAGGCAGTGACAGCGCGTGCTTAGAGCGGCAAGCCCACATAGTTTTCTGCCAGCGACTGCGATGCGGCGCGCGAGTGAATCAGGTAGTCGAGCTCGGCTTCCTGCACTTTTTGGCCAAAGCCACCGGCCTCTGGGAATTGATGCATGAGGGAGGTGAACCACCAGGAAAAGCGCTCGGCTTTCCAGACCCGTCGCAGGCAGCGCTCGGAGTAGCTGTCAATGCCTGCGCTGCTCTTGTCACGGTAGAACTCCATGAAAGCGCTGGCGAGGTATTTGACATCGCTGGCCGCTAGGTTCAGGCCCTTGGCCCCGGTGGGCGGCACGATGTGGGCGGCGTCACCTGCCAGGAACATCTGGCCAAAGCGCATGGGCTCGGCCACAAAGCTGCGCAGCGGCGCAATGCTTTTTTCAATCGACGGACCGGTGATGAGTTTCTCGCGCGCCTCGGGGTCCAGGCGGTTTTTGAGTTCGGTCCAGAAAGCGTCGTCAGACCATTGCGCCACCTTGTCGCTCAAGGGGCATTGCACGTAGTAGCGACTGCGGGTTTCGCTGCGCATGGAGCACAGGGCAAAACCGCGCTCGGTGTTGGCATATATCAATTCATGCGAGACCGGCGGCACATCGGCCAGCACACCAAGCCAGCCAAAGGGGTAAATTTTTTCGTAGTGGGTGATGGCCGACTCCGGCACGCTGGCCCGGCACACGCCATGAAAGCCGTCGCAACCCGCAATGAAGTCGCACTGCAGTTCATGGCCTAGGCCGTCTTTTTCATAACGCACCAGGGGGTGCTTGCTATCAAAGTCCTGCACGCTGACGTTGCTGGCTTCGTAGACGGTGGGCAAGCCAGTGGCTTGACGCGCGTCCATCAGGTCACGCGTGACCTCGGTCTGGCCGTAGACCATGACGTTCTTTCCAGAGGTGAGCTCGTTCATGTCGATGCGGTGCCGCTGGCCCTTGAACAACAGCTCAAAACCGCCATGGACCAGACCTTCTTTGTGCATGCGGGCACCTACGCCCGCTTCATCCAGCAGGTCGATGCAGACTTGCTCCAACACGCCAGCACGTATGCGGCTCAGCACGTAATCAGGACTTTGGCGTTCAATGATGACGGCGTCAATGCCGGCTTTGTGCAGCAATTGACCGAGTAACAAACCGGAGGGGCCGGCGCCGATGATGGCCACTTGTGTACGCATGGGGCACTCCTGAATTGATAACGTACAAGCTTACGTTCGGTGCCTGCTAAAAAAATGCCTTGGCTCATAAGCTTGTGCGATGATTGCACTGATTGTGCGATGATCGCGCAAAAAAATTATTTAAGGCGACCATGGCAATTGCCAAACCTGATTTCATTGAAAGCATGGCCAAGGGCTTGGCGGTGCTGGAGAGTTTTGACACCGAGCGTCAGCGTCTCAACGCCACGTTGGCGGCTGAACGGGCTGGCTTAACCCGTGCGGCAGCGCGACGACATTTGTTGACCCTGTCGCATTTGGGTTATCTGGAAACCGATGGCAGCTATTTTTGGCTCTCCAGCAAGGTGCTGCGTTTCTCAGGGAGTTACCTGGCCTCGGCGCGCCTACCGCGTGTTTTGCAGCCCGCCTTGAACCGGCTGGCCGT
>JBIKZP010000231.1:0-4645 GCA_044354655.1 Rhodoferax sp.
GACCTGCTCAGTTGCCGCAACGTGTTGATTTACATGGACCTGAGTTTGCAGAAAAAACTCATCCCCATGTTTCACTATGCCCTCAACCCCAACGGCATTTTGTTTCTGGGCAATTCAGAGGGCGTAGGCGCGTATGAGGGCGCATTTTCTGTGCTCGACAGCAAGGCCAAGTTGTACCGGCGACGTTCAGACTTTCAAAGCCCAAGCCGGCCGGAGTTCAGGCCACCCAATGCGCCAGTGAAGCCCATTGAGCTGGGCAATATTCGTGCGCTGCGTCCAGCCAAGTTACCCCTGCGTGAGCTCACAGAGCGGGCCTTGTTAGAGCAGGTGGCGCCTGCGGCAGCGCTCGTCAATGCCCAGGGTGATATTTTTTACCTGCATGGTCGCACCGGCAAGTACCTGGAGCCCGCTGCGGGCGAGGCCGGCGTCAACAATATTTTGAAAATGGCGCGTGAAGGCCTGCGCTACGAGTTGGGTGCAGCCTTGCACCAGGCGATTACCAGCAAGGTGCCGGTGCGGGTGCCGAGCTTGCGTGTCAAGTTCAACCAAGAGGTGTTTCTTCTGAACTTGCTGGTGCACCAGGTTCAGGCAGAACCGCCCCAGGAAGAGCAAGCCCCTTTGTACCTGGTAGTGCTGCAAGATGCGCCCGAGCTGTCACCCACTTCAGCAGACGCAGGGCAGGTGCCGCAGACACCAGAGGCCAGTGCCGAGTCTGATGCACGCATTGTTGAGCTGCGCCGTGAGTTACAGGCCAAGGAGCAATTTTTGCAGGCCATCAATGCGCAATTGGAAACCTCCAATGAGCAGCTGAAGTCGTCCAACGAAGAGATGCAGTCCATCAACGAGGAGTTTCAGGCCAGCAACGAAGAGTTGGAAACCTCGCGGGAAGAAATGCAGTCCATCAACGAAGAGTTGGCCACGGTCAACACAGAGCTTCAGGCCAAAGTGGCCGAGTTATCGCGCGCCAACAACGACATGAACAACCTGCTGGCCGGCACCGAGATAGCCACAGTGTTTTTTGACGCCAAGTTGTGCATCTTGCGCTTCACGCCCACGGCATCACAAATCATTCACCTCATGCCCACAGACATTGGTCGGCCGGTGGCGCACCTTGCTTCCAATTTGGTGGGCTATGAGCAACTGGTGCCTGATGCACAAGCTGTGCTCGACACCTTGCAGCCTAAAGAGGTGACAGTGCAAAGCCAGAGTGGCGACTGGTTTCTGTTGCGCATGCTGCCGTATCGCACCCTGGAGAACAGGGTGCAAGGTGTGGTCATTACCTTCTTCAACATCACCCAGCTCAAGCAGCAAGCCGAAGAATTAAAAAAGGCCGCAGACGACTTGTACCGGCTGGCCGTGGTGCTGCGTGATTCGCACGATGCCATCACCGTGCAAGACCTCGCCGGTCAAATTTTGGCCTGGAACCCTGGCGCACAGCGCCTGTATGGCTGGACCGAGGCGCAAGCGTTAGGCCTGAATGTGCGCCAGCGTATTCCTGAAGGGCATCAAGACGAGGAGTTAGCCAAGGTGCTGAAACTCAGCCAGGCGGCAGTCCTGGAGCCCTACCGCAGTGAGCGCTTGAACCAGCAGGGCGAGCGAGTGCCAGTCAGCCTGATAGCCACCGCCTTGCTCAACCAGGCGGGGCAGGTCTACGCCATTGCCACCACCGAGCGCTTGCTGGAGCCTGCCGCATGACTGACGACGCTAACCCCCCCCCTGGCAACCCGCCAGTCAACCTGACTGCGGCTGAGGCACTGCGCCAGCGGGCGCAGGCGCAGGTCAGTAGCCGCTTTGGCGAGGCACTGGACAATTTGGCACCCAGCACGCCCGATACGATGAAGAAGACGGTGTTTGAACTGCGTGTGCACCAGATAGAACTGGAGATGCAAAACGAGGAGTTGCGCCAGGTTCAGGCGCAGTTGGAGTCCACCCGCGCACGCTACAAAGACTTGTTTGAACTCGCGCCCGTGGGCTATTTAATTCTGGACGCAGCGGGCCTCATTTTGAACGTCAACCTGACCGCCTGTGGCTTGCTCGGGCAGGACCGGGACGCGCTGCTCAAGCAGCCGCTCACGCAGTTCATCCCGCCCCAAGACCAAGATATTTACTACCTGTACCAGCGCCAGCTGGTCAGTGGCGTAAAACCGCTGGCCTGCGAGTTGCGTTTCGTGAAGAAGGGTGACAGCCTCTTCTGGACCCAGTTGGAGATCACCCAGGGCGTGGGCATTGAGGGCCTACCCATTCAGCGGCTGGTGATGCTTGACATCAATGAGCGCAAACTGAACGAGAAAAAAATACAACTCGCTGCCAGCGTGTTTACCCATGCGCGTGAAGGCATCATGATCACGGCGGCTGACGGCACCATCTTGGATGTCAATGAGGCCTTCAGCCGCATCACCGGCTATTCGCATGCCGAGGTGCTGGGGCGTAACCCGCGGTTGTTGCGCTCACAACGGCAGGAGGATGCATTTTTTGTGGCCATGTGGCGTGACCTGAGCCAGCAAGGCTATTGGTTCGGTGAAATTTGGAACCAGCGTAAAAATGGCGAAGTCTATGCGGGCATGCAAACCATCAGTGCGGTGCGTAACCCCCAAGGGCAGGTCGATCACTATGTGGCGCTGTTTTCTGACATCACCGAATTCAAAGAGCACGAGCGCCAGCTGGAATACATCGCGCATTACGACGCGCTAACCGGCCTGCCCAATCGCTCTTTGTTGATGGACCGCCTGAACCAGGCCATGGCGCAGGCATTGCGCCATGGCAAGCTGGTGGGTGTGGCCTTTATTGATCTTGATGGTTTCAAGGCCGTCAATGACCGCTATGGCCATGACGTAGGCGACCGATTGCTGGTGGCGCTGTCCTTGCAAATGAAGCACGCCCTGCGCGAGGGCGACACCCTGGCGCGCTTGGGTGGTGACGAGTTTGTGGCGCTTTTTCTAGACCTGGCTGAGAGCCAGGCCTGCGCGCCCATGCTGGCCCGCTTGGTGTCCTGCGCGTCCGAACCGGTGCATGTGGACGACATCGTGCTCCAGGTCTCAGCCAGTCTGGGTGTGACGTTTTTTCCTCAGGCCGAAGAGGTCGGCAGCGGCCAGTTGCTGCGCCAGGCCGACCAGGCCATGTACCAGGCCAAGATGACGGGACGCAACCGCTACCACATCTTCGATGCCGAGCAAGACCGTCAGATGCGTGGCCACCACGAAAGCCTAGACCGCATTCGTCAAGCCCTGGTGGCGCAGGAGTTTGTGCTGCACTACCAACCCATGGTCAATATGCGCAGCGGCCAGTTGGTGGGCGTGGAGGCCTTGATTCGCTGGCAACACCCGCAGCGTGGTTTGCTGATGCCGGGCGCCTTTTTGCCGGTGGTGGAAGACCACCCTCTGGCGGTAGAAATGGGCGAGTGGGTGCTGGACGCCGCCTTGCAGCAAATGGGCGCGTTCAAGCGCGACGGCCTGAGCCTGCGTTTCAGCGTCAACATCAGCTCGCGCCACTTGCAGTTGCCAGACTTTGCGGTACGTTTGAAAAAAATGCTTGCCAGGCACCCGCAGTTGGAACCCGGGCTGCTGGAGCTGGAGGTGCTGGAAACCAGCGCACTGGAAGACTTGGCGCATGTGTCACAACTCATCAAGGCCTGTCGCGAGATGGGCGTGTTGTTTGCGCTGGACGACTTTGGCACCGGCTACTCGTCGCTCAATTACATGAAGCGCCTGCCGGTCAATGTGATCAAAATTGACCAGAGCTTTGTGCGTGGCATGTTGGAAGACACGGACGACCTGGCCATTCTCGATGGCGTCATCACCTTGTCTGCGGCCTTTGGGCACGAGGTGATTGCCGAGGGGGTGGAATCGGTCACGCACGGCCGCGTTTTGCTGCAACTGGGGTGCGAACTGGGGCAGGGCTATTTCATTGCCAAGCCCATGCCCGCAGCCGACTTGATGGCTTGGGCCAGCGGCTGGAAGACCGATTTGGAGTGGTTGGATGTGGGAGCGCTCAAGCGCGACGACCTGCCGCTGCTCTTTGGTATCACCGAGCACCAGGCCTGGATTGAAAAAATACGTGCGTTGGTCAGTGGCGAGCGCGAGGCGGCACCCTTGCTCGACCCCCAGGAATGCCGCCTAGGGCGTTGGCTGGATGCAGAAGGAGCCACTCACCCCGCCTTGCAGCGTGAGATTGTGTCCATAGACCAGCTTCATCAGCAACTGCATTCGCAGGTTAGCGAGTTACTCAAGCAGCGTGCGCTGGGTCGGGCAACTGCAGCGCAAGCGGAGGTGCAAACCCCTGCACCAACGCCTACGCCAGCGCCCCTGAATGAATTGCTAGGTCGGCGCGATGTGCTGCTGAATGAAATCTCTGACCTTTTGAAGCAGCTCAGCCAGCGCAGTCCCGTGCACTGAGGTGCGCGTAAGGATAGGTGCCTGATCCAGCGAGCTGTAGATGCTGCGATTTATGCGCTGTCTTTCTTCAAAGCCAGCGCCGCGTCGTACAGCACATTGCGTGAAGCGCCGGTGATCTCGGCGGCAAGTTTGACGGCAGACTTTAAGGGCAGCTCGGCCAGCAGCAGTTGCAGGACGCGCAACTCAGCGCCGGCTTCAGCCGCCACGGCGGCGGGGTGCAGCACCAGCACAAACTCACCCCGGCTGCGGTTGGG
>JBIKZP010000232.1:0-4642 GCA_044354655.1 Rhodoferax sp.
GATGAAGGCCAGTATGACGAAGTTGACCGCGACCGAGATGAAGTTGCCGTAAGCCAGCACGGGGACGCCCGCTTTTTTCAACGCATCCAGCGTCATCGCGGTACCGGCAGGCACGGTGGCCAGGGCGACGAAGAGATTGGAAAAATCGAGCTTGCCAAACACCATCCCCGCAATGGGCATCACCAGGTCGGTGACCACCGAATCAACAATTTTGCCAAACGCCGAGCCAATGATGACGCCAACGGCCAGATCCATGACGTTGCCCTTGATGGCAAATGCTTTGAATTCCTGCAACATGCTCATAAGCCCCCCTGAATTAATAATTTGGACTTGAGTATAGGGAGCATTCCTGCGAGCTTTGACCGCCACAAGGCGTTGAGTTGCGCTTCATCAGTCAGCTACAATCCCGGGTTCACCCTAATAGTGATGTTTTTCATTGAGGATTCCCATGAGTGAAACCCTTGTCGATAGCAGCCAGATCGACGCCAGTAAACGTACGTGGTTGATTGCTTCGAGCTGCGCTGGTGCCATAGGCGGCGCTGCAGTTGTCGTTCCTTTTGTCAGCAGTTTCCAGCCCTCTGAAAAAGCCAAAGCCGCCGGTGCTGCGGTTGAAGCAGACATTTCAGCCCTCAAGCCGGGTGAAAAAATGACGGTTGAGTGGCGCGGTAAGCCCGTGTGGATTCTGCGCCGAACCCCTGAACAGCTCGCCGCCTTGCCCAAACTGAATGCCCAACTGGCAGACCCCAAATCTGAGCGCAAGCCTGATGAACAGGCGCCCGAATATGCCCGCAATGAGACCCGCTCCATCAAGCCGGAGTACTTGGTGACGGTGGGTATTTGCACGCACTTGGGTTGCTCGCCATCGGACAAGTTCCAGGCTGGTGCACAGCCCTCGCTACCGGATGACTGGCAAGGTGGCTTCTTCTGCCCCTGCCATGGCTCCACTTTCGACCTCGCGGGCCGTGTTTACAAGAACAAGCCTGCGCCAGACAACCTCGAAGTGCCACCGCACATGTACCTCTCTGACACCAAGTTGCTAATTGGCGACGACAAGAAAGCCTAAGGAAGAACGACATGGCTGAATTCCACGAAACCTCCCCGAACGCACCCGCCTCAGAAAAACTGCTCAACTGGGTGGATAACCGGTTTCCGGCGTCGAAGCTCTTCAAAGAGCACATGAGCGAGTACTACGCGCCCAAAAACTTCAATATTTTTTACATTTTCGGTTCGCTGTCCCTGCTGGTGCTCGTGATCCAGATCGTGACCGGTATTTTCCTGGTGATGCATTACAAACCCGATGCCGCCCTGGCGTTTGCTTCGGTGGAATACATCATGCGCGACGTCCCTTGGGGCTGGTTGATTCGCTATATGCATTCCACCGGTGCCTCCGCTTTCTTTGTGGTGGTTTACCTCCACATGTTCCGTGGACTGATTTACGGGAGCTACCGCAAGCCACGCGAACTGATCTGGTTGTTTGGCTGTGGCATTTTCCTGGCTTTGATGGCAGAAGCTTTCATGGGTTATCTGTTGCCTTGGGGTCAGATGAGCTACTGGGGCGCTCAGGTGATCGTTAACCTGTTCTCCGCCATTCCTTTCATTGGCCCCGACCTGGCGCTGCTCATCCGCGGTGACTTCGTGGTGGGTGATGCCACGCTCAACCGCTTCTTCAGCTTCCACGTCATTGCGGTGCCTTTGGTGCTGCTCGGCCTGGTGGTGGCGCATATTATTGCCTTGCATGAAGTGGGTTCCAACAACCCGGACGGCGTGGAAATCAAGGCCACCAAGGACGCCCAGGGTCGTCCCTTGGATGGCATTCCTTTCCATCCTTACTACACCGTGCATGACATTTTTGCGGTCAGTATTTTCCTGATGGTTTTTACCGCGATTGTGTTTTTTGCACCTGAAATGGGCGGCTATTTCCTGGAGTACAACAACTTCATCCCGGCCGATCCGTTCAAGACGCCCTTGCACATTGCCCCCGTCTGGTACTTCACGCCGTTTTACTCCATGCTGCGCGCTGTCACCAACGAAATGATGTACGCCCTGATTGCTTGCGTGCTGGTTGGCGCCTACCTGGCGGTGGCCAAGGTCAAAATGGCTGCCGTATTCAAAGGCGCAGTCGCTGTGGTGGCGTTGGGTGTGGTGGCCATGATGTTGTCCATTGATGCCAAGTTCTGGGGCGTGGTCGCCATGGGCGGCGGCGTGGTTATTCTGTTCTTCCTGCCCTGGTTGGATAACAGTGCTGTGAAGTCCATTCGCTACCGTCCTGACTGGCACAAGTACATGTACGCTGTTTTTGTGATCGACTTTTTGGTGCTGGGTTACCTCGGCATGCTGCCACCGTCTGATATTGGCGGGCGTGTGTCTCAACTTGGAACGCTGTTCTACTTCGGCTTTTTCTTGTTGATGCCTTGGTGGAGCCGTCTCGGTACGCCAAAAGTGGTGCCTGATCGTGTCACTTTCACGGCGCATTGAACTGGAGAAAAACAAATATGAAAACCATGGGTTTCACACAAAAAATCATTCTCGGTTTGCTTATGTCGCTGGGTTTGTCCTTTGGCGCGCAGGCCGCTGGTGGCGGCATCGCCTGGGACAAGGCGCCGAACAAGACCAATGACATGGCCGCTTTGCAAAATGGCGCCAAACTGTTTGTCAACTATTGCCTGAATTGCCACTCGGCAGCGTTCATGCGCTATACCCGGCTGGGTGACATTGGTTTGACCCCCGAACAAATCAAGGCCAACTTGCTGGTGACCAACGCCAAGATCGGTGACACCATGAAGGCGGCGATTGACCCGCAGCAGGCCAAGGACTGGTTTGGCGCCAATCCGCCCGATTTGACCGTCATCGCCCGCTCACGTGCCGGCGCTGGGGGTTCGGGTGCTGATTACCTCTACACCTACATGCGCACTTTCTACAAAGACGCAGACAAGCCCACCGGGTGGAACAACCTGGCTTTTCCTAATGTGGCCATGCCGCATGTGCTGTGGGAACTTCAGGGTGAGCGGCAGCCGGTTTATGAAGAAAAGACCGAACACGGGCATGCAGTCAAAATTTTCAAGGGCTGGGAGCAAGTCAAGCCCGGTGCCATGACGCCCTTGCAATATGACGAGGCAGTTGGTGATTTGGTGAACTACCTGCAATGGATGGGCGAACCCGGTCAAAACACCCGTGTGCGCATTGGCGTTTGGGTTTTGCTGTTTCTCGGGGTGTTCTCTGTGATCGCCTGGAGACTCAACGCGGCCTATTGGAAAGACATTAAGTAATACGAACCCCCTGCTTGGGTAGTGCATCAGCAGATGCCGCCTGAGCTTCTTGGAGTGGGACTGCTTGAAGCATCCCACTCTTTTTAATTTTTAGGAGCCACGCCATGATGGTCTTGTATTCAGGTACAACCTGCCCGTTTTCCCACCGCTGCCGCTTTGTTCTCTTCGAGAAGGGCATGGACTTTGAAATTCGCGACGTCGATCTTTACAACAAGCCTGAAGACATCAACGTCATGAACCCCTACGGTCAGGTGCCAATCCTGGTCGAGCGTGATTTGATCTTGTACGAATCCAACATCATCAACGAGTACATCGATGAGCGGTTTCCACATCCTCAACTGATGCCCGGTGACCCTGTGGACCGCGCCCGTGTGCGTTTGTTCCTGCTCAATTTTGAGAAAGAATTGTTCGTTCACGTCTCCACCCTGGAGTCGCGCACTGCCAAAGGCAATGAAAAGTTGATGGAAAAGGCCCGCGCCCACATCCGTGACCGCCTGACACAACTCGCCCCCGTGTTCATGAAAAACAAGTACATGCTGGGTGACGGTTTCTCTATGCTCGACGTAGCCATTGCCCCTTTGCTGTGGCGTCTGGATTACTACGGCATTGACCTGAGCAAGAACGCCGCGCCATTGCTCAAGTATGCCGAGCGCATTTTCTCGCGCCCTGCTTATATTGAAGCGTTGACGCCGTCTGAAAAAGTGATGCGTAAATAAACTGTTGATGCGCTTGTTGTGATGATTGCTGCTCTGGACACCAGCTCGACTCGTCCTTACCTCATTCGTGCCTTGTACGAATGGTGCACGGACAACGCCTTGACACCCTATGTGGTGGTGGTGGTGAATGAACAGGTGCTGGTTCCCCGCGAGTTTGTGAAGGACGGGGAAATTGTGCTGAATATCAGCTTTGATGCGACCAGCTCCTTGCAGTTGGGCAATGAATTTATAGAATTCAAAGCCCGCTTTGGGGGCGTGCCACGCGACATCGTGGTTCCCATCAGCCAAGTGGCAGCCATATTCGCCAAGGAAAATGGCCAGGGTATGGCGTTCCCCCGCCCGTCTGTCCAAGGTGACAAAAAGACGCTCACCACTTCACCCGTCGCAGGCTTGAATCGCAATTCAGAAAATACCCAGGTGGTTCTCCCAGAGGGCAAGCCTGTTCAATTATCACGAGTGACCTCAGAGCGTTCGCCCGACGAAGCAGGGGATGAGCCCGATCCCTCCCGACCCACGTCAGCAGGGGTGCGACCCTTTCTTAAACGTGTGAAATAAAGCCGGGCCTAGGCTCGGTAAGCCCTCTGGATTACAGTTAAAATATTGTCTTCGCCGCTTTAGCTCAGTTGGTAGAGCAACCGCCTTGTAAGCGGTAGGTCGTCA
>JBIKZP010000233.1:0-4636 GCA_044354655.1 Rhodoferax sp.
CTCGCCAGGGTGGGCGAATCCTGACTTGCTTGCAGCAGGGTAAACGAATGGTTCCGGCGGTTCATGAGCAAGTGTTTGAAAGGATATTCCTGTGCAGTTGATTATCACGGATGCCTGGCTGGCTAAAAGCAGGGCCATTCACCTCAGCGGTACCAAACTACTGCTGTCTTCGTTAGTGGCCGCCTCCTTGTTGATGCTCACCTCGGCCGGTTTGTACCACTGGGTGTTTTTGCGTGGGGCCCGCGAAGGATGGCCTATCGTGGGCGATCTGTTGCGCCTTGTTGTGAAGGACGAGTTTGCACAGCGAGAAAAATTCATGCGCGAGAACCTCGATGCCCTGGCGCGCCAAGTGGGTGAATTGCAAGTCAAGATAACCCAGATAGAGTCCCTGGGTGAGCGCGTTTCTGGCTTGGCTGGCATCAACCCCGGCGACATCAAGGCCAAGCCAGGACAGGGCGGGGCGCTGGTCTCGGGCCGACCCTTAACGCTTGAGGAATTGCAGGTCACCTTGGCCGATCTGGACCGATTGACCGATCGTGAGACCGATTTGATGACAGTGATGGAGTCCCGCCTGTTTGAACAGAAAATGAAAAGCTTGCTGATTCCCACGCGCCAACCTGTGCCCGTGGCCAACCTCGGCTCTCTGTTTGGCTGGCGTATCGATCCTATGACGGGCCGTTCGGCCCTGCATACCGGGCTCGATTACCAGGCGGTCACCGGCACCGCTATTCTGGCTGCAGCTGGCGGCATGGTGGTGGCGCAGGAATTCCATCCCGAGTACGGCAATATGATTGAAATTGACCACGGCAACGACTTGGTGACCCGCTACGCGCACGCCTCCAAAACAGGCGTCAAAAAGGGCGATCTGATCAAAGGCGGGCAGAAAATTGGGGAAGTGGGAACCACTGGGCGGTCCACTGGCCCCCATTTGCATTTTGAGGTGTTGGTGCAAGGTATTCCTCAAAATCCCCAGCAGTTCTTACAGGCTGGACGCCAACTGCCCCCAGCTCCTGGCGTAAAGATTGCCACTGTTAACCCGCCAGGGTTGACGGCATCACGGCCCACGGGCGTTCGGACCGCAGCTGGGCAAAGGTAAAATCAGCGGATGAGCTTCTCAGCCTGGATTAATTCGCTTGCGCGGATGTAATCCGAGAGAGTGCCCCCATTTCTAATAGATTCATAAGGATTGCGCTTCTCAGCTGCCCCACCGGGTTGGCGAGACCGTCTTGTATTCATGGCTATCAATATTCTTACCAAAATTTTCGGCAGTCGAAATGACCGCTTGCTCAAGCAGTACCGTCAAACCGTGCTGCGCATCAATGCCATGGAGTCGCAACTTGAAGTTCTGAGTGACGAGGCCCTGCGCGCCAAAACGCAAGAATTCAAAACCCGGGTTGAGCAGGGTGAAACCCTGGATGCCTTGTTGCCTGAGGCGTTTGCTGTCGTGCGCGAAGGCTCCAAACGCGTCATGAAAATGCGCCACTTTGACGTGCAGATGTTGGGCGGCATGTCCTTGCACAATGGCAAAATTTCTGAAATGGGCACGGGTGAAGGTAAAACCTTGACAGCCACCTTGCCGGTTTACCTCAACGCCTTGACGGGCAAGGGCGTCCACGTTGTCACGGTTAACGATTACCTGGCCAACCGCGATGCGCGCTGGATGGGCAAGTTGTACAACTTTTTGGGCCTGTCGGTGGGCATCAACTTGCCCAATATGCCACGTGATGAGAAGCAAGCGGCCTACCGCTCTGACATTACCTACGGCACCAACAACGAGTATGGTTTTGACTATCTGCGCGACAACATGGTCTACGAAGCGTCTGACAGGGTTCAACGTGGTTTGAACTTTGCCATTGTTGATGAGGTGGATTCCATCTTGATTGACGAGGCGCGCACCCCCCTGATCATCAGCGGTCAAGCGGAAGACCACACCAGCCTGTACGTGGCGATTAACAAAACCGTTCCCTTGCTGGTCAAGCAAGTGGGGGAGGCCGACCCGCGTACCGGGGAGGGCGTCATTACGCCTGGCGATTTCACGCTGGATGAAAAAAGTCATCAGGTGTTCCTGACAGAGCAGGGCCATGAAAGTGCCGAGCGCATTCTTCAAGAAATGGGTTTGATCCCTGAAGGCGCCACCCTGTACGACCCAGCCAATATCACGCTGATGCATCACCTGTATGCCGCATTGCGTGCCAACCACCTGTACCACCGCGACCAGCATTACGTGGTTCAGGAGGGTGAAATTGTGATCGTCGACGAGTTCACCGGGCGCTTGATGTCCGGCCGTCGCTGGAGCGAAGGCCTGCACCAGGCGGTGGAAGCCAAGGAAGGTGTAGCCATTCAGCCTGAAAACCAGACCATGGCGTCCATCACTTTCCAGAACTACTTTCGCCTCTACGGCAAGCTGGCCGGTATGACGGGCACGGCCGATACAGAAGCCTACGAATTTCAAGAAATTTATGGTCTGGAGACAGTGGTCATGCCACCCAACCGACCCAGTCGGCGCGATGACCAGCTCGACCGCGTCTACAAGACCACGCGGGAAAAATACGAAGCGGCCATCAAGGATATTCGCGAGTGCTACGAGCGTGGGCAACCGGTATTGGTAGGGACCACGTCGATTGAAAACTCGGAAATCATTGCGCAGTTGCTCGAGAAAGAACAACTGCCGCACCAAGTGCTAAATGCCAAGCAGCACGCGCGTGAAGCAGATATCGTGGCCCAGGCCGGCCGCGCCAAGATGATCACCATTGCCACCAACATGGCCGGTCGCGGCACGGACATTGTGCTGGGTGGCAATATTGGCAAAGCCATTGAAGAGGTCGAGGCCGACGAGACTTTGGACCCAGCGCAGAATCAAGCCAAAATTGACGCGATTCGGGCTCAGTGGACCATCGACCACGAACAGATCAAGGCCTTGGGTGGCCTGCGAATTATCGCCACCGAACGCCACGAATCACGCCGTATTGACAACCAGTTGCGCGGTCGCTCGGGCCGCCAGGGCGATCCCGGCTCCTCGCGTTTTTACCTGAGCCTGGACGATTCGCTGATGCGCATTTTTGCGGGCGACCGCGTGAAGGCCATCATGGACCGCCTGAAGATGCCCGATGGCGAAGCCATTGAAGCCGGCATCGTGACCCGCAGCATCGAGAGCGCTCAGCGCAAGGTGGAAGCCCGTAACTTCGACATGCGCAAGCAGTTGCTGGAATATGACGATGTGTCCAACGACCAGCGTAAAGTGATTTACCAGCAACGCAACGAAATTTTGGACGCTACTGACCTGAGCGCTCAGATCACCTCTTTGCGGGAAGGCTGCTTTCACGATTTGGTGCGCCAGTATGTATCGGTCGAATCTGTCGAAGAGCAGTGGGAAATCCAGAAGCTGGAGCAAGTCCTGGCTGACGAGTGGCAGGTCCATTTGGACTTGCAGCAACAAATCAGTGCTGCCAGTGCCATCACCGATGAAGACCTGTTGCTGAGCGTGCAGACCGAAGCAAACCGTTTGTTTGCCGCTAAGTTGGCGCTGGTCGGAGATGGCAACTTCACCCAGTTTGAGCGCATGGTGTTGCTGCAAAGCATTGATACGCATTGGCGTGAGCACCTCAGTGCGTTGGACTATTTGCGCCAAGGCATTCACTTGCGCGGGTATGCCCAGAAACAGCCCAAGCAGGAATATAAGCGCGAGGCCTTTGAATTGTTCGGTCAGTTGCTGGACGCGGTGAAAAACGAAGTCACCAAAACCCTCATGACCGTGAAGGTCCAGTCCAGCGAGCAACTTGGGCAAGCGGCGGAAGAACTGGAGGACCGTGCAGAAAAAATTGCCAACGTGACCTACACCGCACCGACTGAAACCGGTGGTGTTGAAACCGTGGTGGACGAAAACACCGTGGGTCAAAGAATCGGTTTGGCTAGTCAGGCCTTTGCACGCGTAGGTCGAAACGAGCCGTGCCCCTGTGGTAGCGGCAGCAAATTCAAGCACTGCCACGGCAAACTCAACTGATCCCTAACAAAGACAAGACGACCATGAGCAGCACACATTTCGGTTTTAAAAAAGTTGAAGAAACCGAAAAAGCCCAGCACGTTCGTCGCGTGTTCGATTCGGTCGCCCCCAAGTACGATCTGATGAACGACTTGATGTCCATGGGGCTGCACCGGGTCTGGAAAGCATTCACGGTCCAGGTTGCCAACCTGCATGAGGGTTCCGAGGTGCTTGATATTGCGGGTGGCACCGGTGATTTGGCACTGGCGTTTTCCAAAAAGGTCGGCAAAACCGGCCGTGTGGTGCATACCGACATCAACGAAGCCATGTTGCGCACCGGTCGGGACCGTTTGCTGGATGCGGGTGTGGTGTTGCCCACGCTGGTGTGTGATGCTGAAAAACTGCCGTTCCCCAGCAACCATTTTGATGTGGTCAGTGTGGCGTTTGGCTTGCGCAACATGACGCACAAGGCGGTGGCGCTGGCCGAGATGAACCGGGTACTCAAACCTGGGGGCAAACTCCTGGTGCTGGAGTTTTCCAAGGTGGCGCCGCCACTGGAAAAGGTTTACGACTGGTATTCCTTCAACATATTGCCCAAGCTCGGCCAGTTGGTTGCGGGCGACGACTCGAGCTACCGCTATCTGGCTGAGTCCATCC
>JBIKZP010000234.1:0-4632 GCA_044354655.1 Rhodoferax sp.
CGAAGGAGGAGCCGGCAAAAATATTGGCCAAAGGGGTCCGCAACTGGGCCTTCCAACTGGCACGCAAGCTGTGGTCTTGCAACTGGGAAAACAGGGGGTCGACCTGGTCGAGCCAGTCTTGCCACTGGGTGCGCACGCTGCCAATGAGCGTCAGCGCTTGCGCCACGCGGTCTTCCAGCAGTTCGGCTGACGGGATGGCGCTGGCGTCGTCCTGCTTGCCCAGGGGCAAATTGCCGTGGGTAAAAAAGACATGCAGCGCATCGCACAAGGCCAGTTTGTTGCGCAGGCTGAGCTCGATGTTGATGCGCTCTATGCCATCGGTGTACTCAGCCATGCGCGGCAGCGGGATGACCACGTCTTCGTTGATCTTGAAGGCATTGGTGTGGCGCGAAATGGCAGCGGTGCGTTTGCGGTCGAGCCAGAATTTCTTGCGCGCATCGGGGCTGATGGCAATAAAGCCTTCGCCGCTGCGCGAGTTGGCAATGCGCACCACCTCGGAGGTAGCGCGGGCCACGGCGTCTGCATCGTCGCCGGCAATGTCACCCACCAACACCATCTTGGGCAGCCCGCCACGCTTGGATTTGGTGGCATAACCCACGGCTTTGAGGTAGCGGTCGTCCAGATGCTCCAGCCCGGCCAGCAGCACGCCAGTGCGCTTTTGCTCGGCAAACATGAAGTCCTTGATCTCCACAATGCTGGGCACGGCGTCGCGCGCATTGCCAAAAAACTCCAGGCAAACGGTGCGGGTGTGCATGGGCATGCGGTGAACGATCCAGCGGGCGCTGGTAATCAGGCCATCGCAGCCTTCTTTTTGAATGCCCGGCAGGCCGCTCAGAAACTTGTCGGTCACGTCCTTGCCCAGCCCTTCTTTGCGGAAGGTTTTGCCAGGAATATCCAGGCGCTCAATGCGGATGAGGCTTTTGCCGTCGGCTTTGAAATACCTGAGCTCGAAGCTGGCCATGGCCGCGTCGTGAATCTTGCCCAGGTTGTGGTTCAGGCGGGTCACCTCCAGCCACTCGGCCTGTGGCGTGACCATGCGCCAGGAGGCCAGGTTATCCAGCGCGGTGCCCCACAGCACGGCCTTTTTGCCGCCCGCGTTCATGGCAATGTTGCCGCCAATGCAGGAGGCTTCGGCCGAGGTGGGGTCCACGGCAAATACAAAACCGGCGCGCTCGGCCGCATCGGCCACGCGCTGCGTCACCACGCCTGCTTCAGTCCAGACGGTGGCCACAGGCTGGTCCAGGCCAGGCAGGGCCACCATCTCGACCTCGGTCATGGCTTCAAGTTTTTCGGTGTTGATGACCACGCTCTTCCAGGTCAACGGAATAGCGCCCCCGGTGTACCCGGTACCGCCGCCACGCGGGATGATGGTCAGACCCAGTTCGACGCAGCCTTTGACCAAGGCCGCCATTTCAGCCTCTGTATCCGGCGTGAGCACCACAAAAGGGTACTCCACGCGCCAGTCGGTGGCGTCGGTGACATGCGAGACGCGGCTCAGGCCGTCAAACTTGATGTTGTCCTTGGCCGTCAGGCGGGCCAACGCACGCTGTGCCTTACGGCGCAAGGCGGCAGTTTCCACAAAGGCGGCATCAAAGGATTCGACCGCCTGGCTGGCGGCCTTGAGGAGTTCGTCCACCAGGCTGTCGCGCTGCTGGTCGGTGTCAGGGGTGCGGCGCTTTTGCACTTCGCTCAGGCGGTGGTGCAAGGCCCCCACCAATTGGCCTCGACGTTTGGGGTTGTCCAGCAAGTCGTCTTGCAAATAAGGGTTGCGCTGCACCACCCAGATGTCGCCCAGCACTTCATACAACATGCGGGCGGATCGGCCGGTGCGACGCTCGTCGCGCAGCTGGCTCAACAGCTCCCAAGCCGGGGTGCCCAGCAGCCGAATGACGATTTCGCGGTCTGAAAACGAGGTGTAGTTGTACGGAATTTCGCGAATGCGTTCATGTGCCTGGTGCAGATGCGCGTTCTCGGGCGTGAATGAATTGAGCAGAATGGGTGCGTTCATCGGGTTCTGTAGTAACAGCCTGAACGTAAAAACAAGGGTTGCGGTCATGCCCGGCTGGGTTGCGATTTTACTGCAGCGCAGCATTCACCTACCGCAAGAATGGGCACCGCCAGCCAGAGCAAAGCCCATTTTCAGGCGCGCGCTGCTTGAGAAATCGCAACGAGGGCCGGCTAGGGTTTTGTGGCGTCAGGGTCTGCTAGATTCAGGACTAACTTAAAAAGCAACAGAAACCAGAGCCCGACCATGACCCAGCCCACGCCACAACCCATCAGCTTTGACCATTGGCCCTACCCGCGCTGGGTGGCGCACCGCGGCGCCGGCAAGCTGGCGCCTGAGAACACACTGGCGGCGTTTCGCGCTGGGGCCCGCCACGGCTACCGCATGTTTGAGTGTGACGTAAAGCTCAGCGCCGACGAGCTGCCTTTTTTGCTGCACGACGACACCCTGACGCGCACCAGCAATGGGCCGCAATTTTTGGGGGCGTCTGCCAGCACGGTGGCTGGTGACCATGCCTGGGGCAGCTTGTCGCAACTTGATGCCGGTAGCTGGCATTCGCGGGCTTTTGCCGGTGAGCCCTTGCCCACGCTGGAGAACATAGCCCACTTTTGCCGCGCCAACGGGCATGCGCTGAACATCGAGATCAAACCCACCACTGGGCTGGAGCGCCGCACGGGCGAGGTGGTGGCGCAACACGCGGCGCGCTTATGGCAGGGTGCGGCCGTGCCACCGCTGCTTACCTCATTTGAGCCTGAGGCCTTGGAAGGCGCGCGCGACACCGCGCCTGATCTGCCGCGCGGCCTGCTGCTCGACACGCTGTGGACCGGCTGGCTGGAAACCGCCCTGATGCTGGGCTGCGTGGCGATTGTCTGCAACCATGAACTGTGGGACCGCTCCAGCGTGACGCAGGCGCACAGCGCGGGTTTCAGGCTGCTGAGCTACACCGTCAACGATGCCTGGGCGGTACAGCGGCTGTTGGACCTGGGCACCGACGGCATCATCACCGACCGGGTGGACCTGTTCCCACCGGCTTGAACCCCGGGCAACTTGACGTCATGGCCTAGGGGTTATTGCGTAGCGTGAAACGGTGGCCTGATGGCGCTTGTTTTGCTATCATTTTGGCCTCTTATAAAGGATTTCCTCCATGGCGATGAATTTGAAAAACCTAGGTTGGGCACTGACCACCACGGCTCTGATTTGGTGCGGCCTGGCCCGCGCGGCCGAGCCCAAGGTGCTCAATATTTACAACTGGTCGGACTACATTGCCGAAGACACGATCAAGAATTTTGAAAAAGAAACCGGCATCAAGGTGCGTTACGACACCTACGACAACAACGAAATACTGCACGCCAAGCTGGTGGCTGGCAAAACCGGCTACGACATTGTGGTGCCGGGCTCGCACTTTGCCAAAACCCAAATTGAAGGTGGCCTGCTGCAAAAGTTGGACCGCAGCAAGCTGAGCAACTGGGGCAACCTGGACAAAGGCTTGCTGGAGCAACTCGCCAAGCTGGACCCCGGCAACGCCCACCTGGTGGACTGGTTGTGGGGCTACGTCACCGTTGGCATCAACGTCAACAAAGTGAAGGCCGCGCTGGGCAGCACCCCCATGCCCGACAACGCCTGGAGCTTGCTGTTTGACCCCCAGTACGTGAGCAAGCTCAAGGGCTGCGGCGTGAGCGTGCTGGACTCGGCCTCTGAAGTACTGCCTGCCGCGCTGATGTACCTGGGCAAGCCGGCCTACAGCCGCAACGCAGCCGACTACGCCGAAGCCGCCAAGTTGCTCAAGAGCATTCGGCCCTCGGTGACCCGGTTTTCTTCGTCTGGTTATATCGAGGATATGGCCAGTGGCGCTACCTGCCTGGTGATGGGTTTCTCCGGCGACATCAACATTGCCCGCAGCCGGGCGCTGGAAGCCAAAGGCAAAACACCGGTGGTCATTGAGGCGCTGGTGCCCAAAAGCGGCGCCACCCTGTTCTTTGACACCATGGCCATTCCCAAAGACGCCAAACATGTAGAGAACGCCCACCTGTTCATCAACTACATCATGCGACCCGAAGTGCATGCCTCATTGACCAACAAGGTGTTCTACGCCAACCCCAACGCGGCATCGCTGAAGTTTGTGAAAAAGGATGTGGCCGAGAACAAGTCCATCTTCCTGGACGCGGCAGCCACCAAAACCATGGTGGCACCAGACGCTTTGCCACAAGATGTGCGCCGGGTGCAGACCCGCACCTTCAGCAACTTCAAGGCCGGCAAGTAAACCGGGTGGCGTGCGCCCTGGCGGGTTCAGGCCCGCCAGCCGCGCAGCATGAGCCACTGACTGGTAGCGCATACCAGCACCATGGCACTGAAAGTGGCCATCTTGCCGTCATTGCCAAACCACCACAGCCCCAGAACCAGCGCCAGGGCAGACGCTGAAAAATTGAGCACCACCTGCTTGCGCAGCGTCAGGGCGGAGGACTTTTGCTTCATCACCCAGCGCGACAACAGCGCTACCGCCAGGGCTGTCCACAAAGCCGGGGCCAAAAAGTTCAACACATGCAAAAGAAGATCAATAGGACCCATACAGGATTTGGTGGTGCAGTCGCGGTAAAAAAGGGGGGAGTCAGCGGGTTGATTCATCAAAA
>JBIKZP010000235.1:0-4631 GCA_044354655.1 Rhodoferax sp.
GGCATCACCATCTTCAACGATGGCTCGGTGCGCGGCTGGCAAAAGCATTCGGTGCACGCCGGCAAAAACTTTGCACGCTCAGGCAGCTGCGGCCCCTGGATCGTCACCATCGACGACATCGACATGGACAAGCTCGGCCAGCTCGCCCTCTCCACGCGGGTCAACGGCGAGTTGCGCCAGCAGACCGATGTGAGCCAGATGATCTTTGCCCCCGACGAATTGATTGCCTACATCTCCCACTTCACGCCGCTGCACCCGGGCGACCTCATCGCCACCGGCTCACCCGAAGGCGCCGGCGGCAGCTTCTCGCCCCCCAAATTTCTCAAGGCCGGCGATCTCGTCGAGATCACGGTCGGCGGGGTGGGAACGCTGAGCAATCGGGTGAACGCTTGAAGGCCTCAAGCCTGACACCAGCAGGTTTTCTCGCTGACGCGCTTTAGCGCCTCGCATACTTCGCCAGCAGCCCCAGCACCTCGCGCAGGGCGCCGGGGCCGGTGGCATCGGACAGGTCGAGCGCGACGTTGCGGCTGTAGTAGGGGCTCAGGTCCAGTCCTACGCCGACACCAAACAGTTCAATCTGTCCGCCTTGTTCCAAGCGCTGTGCCACGTCTTTGAGGTGGTTGTCCAGGTAGAAGGCGTCGTTGGCCATTTCGGTGGCGCGGTCCATCGGGCAGCCGTCGGAGATGACGATCAGCAGGCGCCGGCGTGCGTCCAGTTTGGCCAGGCGCTGGGCCGCCCAGTCAACCGCTTCGCCGTCAATACCTTCACGAAACAGGTCGGCCTTGAGCAAGGCGGCGAGGGGCGCGCGGGCGCGTTGCCAAGAGGTGGCGGCTTCTTTGTAGACCAGGTGGCTGGCCTCGTTCAGGCGGCCGGGGTGGGGCGGTTTGCCGCTGCGTTGCCAGTCGCGCTGGGCGCGTCCGCCGTTCCAGGCGCCGGTGCTAAAGCCCAGCACTTCACTCTGCGCACCCGCTTGTTCCAGCGCGCGCGCCAGCACGTCCACCCAGGTGGCGACGGCCAGCATGTGCTGCTTCATGGAGCCCGAGCAATCAATCAGGAAACTCACCACGCAGTCGGCCACCGGCGTGAGGTGTTCGGTGCGAAACAGGCGCCGCTCGGCGGGTGAGGCAATCAGGCGCGCCAGTTGGCGCCCGTCGATGTAGCCTTCTTCCTGCTCGCCGTCCCAGCCGTCGCGTTGTGGCAGGGCCAGCAGGGCACGCAGTTCGCGGCCGAGGCGGCCGATGTTGAATTTCTCGCTGGCAATGCGGCGGTCCAGCTGTTCGCGGTACTCGCGCAATTGGGCCGGGCGCACCAGCGTGGCGGGGCGCAGTTCGCGGTCGTAGGCACGCGTGAACACCTGGTAGCGGTTTTGCGCGCCTTGCAGCACCAGGCTGCGCCCGGTGACGGCGGCACTCACGCCTTCTTCAGGGTCGGCCTCCAGGTCCATCATCAGGCTGAACGCGGCGCGGTCGGGGTCGGGCGCGGTCGGGGTGGGGGCGCTGTCGTTGGCGTCGTCTTGCGCGCCCTGGCTCATCTGCGCCACCAGGCGGGCGATGTTGAGCGCATGCACGGCGTAGAGGGCCTGGTTGTGGCGGTGACGGCGCAGGCCGGCCAGGTCATGGCCGATCAGCGGCGAGAGCGCACCGCGCGTGGTTTCCATCAGGTCTTCGGTGTCTTCCAACACGGGCTCGCCGGTGACGCGCATGCGGCAGATTTGCACCACGGTAAACAGCAGCAGGCCCCGAGCGGTTTCGGTCAGGCCGCTGGCATGAAAATTTTGCAGCCAGGCGGCGTGGCGGTGGCGCAGGTTGTCGGCCAGGCCGGGCATGCCGGCGGGCACCAGCGATTCCACCCGGGTTTGCTCCAGCAGCTCAAACAGCAGGCGCTCCACCGGGTCGGTGGGGCAGTGTTGCCGGTGCAGTTCGGCGTCTGAGCGGCGCAGGCGCAGCGCCAGGCCGTCGGCGGCGCCGCGAAAAGAGGCAAAGTCGTCGCGATCCAGCACCGGGTGCAGGTGGGGCGCAAACAAGGGCAGCAGTTGCGTGCCACGGTACAGGCGGCGGCTGCGAAAGTGCAGGCCGGCCTGCGCGCTAAGCGCCCGAATGGCGCCAGCGCACAGCGCCTCTACCTGCTGCTGATGCCTGACGGTGGTGTGCACCGTTGCCTGGTCCTGCGCCACACGGCCTACCTTGGGTCGGGCGCCGCTTGTTGCGGGTAAGCCTCGGCCAGTTCATGGTGAAAGCAGCGTTGGTAATACTCGGCCACCAGCGGGCGCTCGGCCTCGTCGCACTTGTTCAAGAAGCTCAAGCGAAACGCCAGCGCCGGGTCTTTGAAGATTTGCAGGTTCTCGGCCCAGGTGATGACGGTGCGTGGCGACATCAGGGTGGACAGGTCGCCCAGCGCAAAGCCTTGGCGCGTGAGGTCGGCCAAGGCCACCATAGCTTGCAGCAGCGCCAGGTGCGCAGCCCCGGCCAGCTCGGGCACGCGCGCCACCACGATAGCGATTTCTTCTTCGGCCTTCAGGTAATTGAGTGCGGCCACAATGTTCCAGCGGTCCATTTGTGCGTGGTTCAGCCGCTGGGCGCCGTGGTACAGGCCATTGAGGTTGCCCAGGCCAACGGTGTTGGAGGTGGCAAACAAGCGAAAGAACGGGTGCGGGCGCAGCACTTTGTTTTGGTCCAGCAGGGTCATCTGGCCGTCGCGCTCCAGAATGCGCTGAATCACAAACATCACGTCGGGGCGGCCGGCGTCGTACTCGTCAAAAATCAGGGCCATGGGGCGTTGCAGCGCCCAGGGCACGATGCCGGGCTGAAACTCGGTCACCTGCTGGCCATCGCGCAGCACCACGGCGTCTTTGCCCACCAGGTCGAGTCGGCTGATGTGGCCGTCCAGGTTGACGCGCACGCACGGCCAGTTCAGCCGCGCGGCCACTTGCTCAATGTGGGTCGATTTGCCGGTGCCGTGCAGCCCTTGCACCATCACGCGCCGGTTGTGCGCAAAGCCGGCCAGCAAGGCCAGTGTCACGTCCGGGTTAAAGCGGTAGGCGGCGTCCACGTCGGGCACATGTTCGCTGCGGCTGCTGAAGGCCGGCACGCGCAGGTCGCTGTCGATACCCAAGACCTCGCGCACGCTGACCATCAGGTCGGGGGCGTTCAGGTCGGCGGGGGAGGTGAGGTCAGCCATGGGCCACTCCTGGGCATAAGGGAAAAATGGGCCGGTTAAGGGTCCGGTTAAGGGTCCGGTTCAGGCGCTGGCGCCACTGAGGTCGGGCAGGGCATCGGTTTCAATGCGGCTCAAAGCCTCGGCAGCGCGGTGCAGGGGGGTGAGGAGTTGCATGGCCTTGTCGACCGTGAGCCGCATGATGGGCGCTTGCACCGCCACGCACAGGTTGGAGCGGCCGCTGGCGTTGGGCACCAGCATGGCCACGCACAGCAGGCCGGGCAAAAACTCTTCGTTGTCCAGCGCAAAGCCCTGGCGCTTGATCTGTTTGATCTCTTGTTCCAGCTGCTCCATCTGCGTCAGCGTCTTGGGCGTGAAGGCTTCCAGCGGCGCATGCGCCAGCAGGCGTTGGCGTTGCGAGGGGGTCATTTCCGACAAAAAAATCTTGCCGCTGGCCGAGCAGTGCACCGGCACACGTGAGCCCGGTTGCAAATAAAAGCGCAGCGGGGCGGCGGTTTCTACCCGGTCAAGGTAAATCACCTCGCTGCCGCTCAAGGCGGTCAGGTTGCAGCTCTCGCCCACTTCTTCCACCAAATGGCGCAGCACCGCATGACGGGCACCGTGCGACACGTCGTTCAACAGCAGCTTTTCGGCCAGGCGACGCAGCCGCACGCCGGTGCCGTAGTGGCGCCCGTCCACACTGCGTTGCAGCAGGCCGGCGGTTTCCAGCTGCTGCAGCATGCGGTGCAGCGTGGGTTTGGGCAGCTGGGTTTCTTCGGACAGCTCTTGCAGCGAGAAAAACTGGTCTTTCGAGGCAATGACTTCCAGCAAGGCAAATAGCCGCATCGTGGGCGTGTCGCCGTTGATTTCGACCGAATGTTGCGCAGAGGCGGGCACGATTTTCATGGACCGAATCATAGTCTAAATTCAATAAATGGAATAAATAATTCTATTTATTGAAATTTCGGTTGACCAATTTCCAATCCATGACTATAGTTTTGCCAAATTCCGGTATTTGGAATGTTTTGTATCGAAATTTTGAATCCCTTCTACTCCTTGAGTAGATTTTTTAATAGATTGCAGGAGAAACCCCCATGAGTTCACCCAAAAAAGACACCCGCACGGTGGTCAGCGGCGTGCAAAAGATGACGCCTTCCGAGGCCTTTGTTGAAACCATGGTGGCCAATGGCGTGACCGACATTTTCGGCATCATGGGCTCGGCCTTCATGGACGCGATGGACATTTTTGCCCCCGCCGGCATTCGCTTGGTGCCCGTGGTGCACGAGCAGGGCGCCGCCCACATGGCCGACGGTTATGCCCGCGTGTCGGGCCGCCACGGCGTGGTGATTGGCCAAAACGGCCCCGGTATCAGCAACTGCGTCACCGCCATTGCCGCCGCCTACTGGGCGCACAGCCCGGTGGTGATGATCACGCCCGAGACTGGCACCATGGGTATGGGGCTGGGCGGTTTTCAGGAA
>JBIKZP010000236.1:0-4630 GCA_044354655.1 Rhodoferax sp.
AACGACATTGGCATTGAGGGGCAGGAGCGCATCATGGGCGGCCACGCGCTGGTGGTGGGTGCCGGTGGCCTGGGCTCACCGGTGGCGCTGTACCTGGGATCAGCCGGGGTGGGCCACATCACGGTGGTGGACGACGATGCGGTGGACATGACCAATTTGCAACGTCAAATTGCCCACACCATGCAGCGGGTTGGCCAGCCCAAGGTCGAGTCGGCGCGCCAGGCTATTGAAGACATCAACCCGCTGGTTCGGGTGACACCCGTGCAGGCTCGGGCCGATGCGGCCCTGCTGGACACGCTGGTGGCCCAGGCCGACGTGGTGCTGGATTGCAGTGATAACTTTGCCACCCGCCACTTAATCAATGCAGCTTGCGTCAAACACAAAAAGCCCCTGGTTTCTGGTGCAGCCATTCGCTTTGACGGCCAAATTTGCGTCTATGACCCGCGCGATGAGCGCTCGCCTTGCTATGCCTGCATTTTTCCTCAGGACGCCACACTGGAAGAAACCCGTTGCGCCACCATGGGTGTTTTCGCGCCACTGGTGGGCATCATCGGCTCGATGCAGGCAGCGCAAGCGCTGATGCTGCTCAGTGATGCCGGCGAGCCCTTGACGGGTCGCCTGCTGATGCTTGACGGCCGCGCCATGGCGTTCCAGGAAGTGCGGTTGGCGCGCCAAGCGAGTTGCAAGGTCTGCGGCCCGTCGCACTAGGCTAGACACCTGGCAGGTGCTTAGGAACTGGGCACATGGCAGCTGCCATGGCGCCGGCGAAATTTCTGTGGATTTTCTGGACGACTCAGGGCAAACACCCCGCGCCGGGCTTGCCGGGCCAGCGCCTCTTGCGCGGCATACGGTCCTGCAGAACCCCGTCCACGGTAGGACCATGCCTGCCCCTGACTCACCAGGTAAGCCCCCAGATCGTTGCGGTCCAGCCAGACCTTGGCCAGGCCCCGACCGTATATATCGAGCCGCCGCACCTCCACCCAGACGCGTTTGTGCAGCGCCGCATCCATCAGCACCGCACGGGCGGTCTCACCGCCGGCTTGGCAAATTTCAGGGGCATCCAGACCGTCGATTCGCAGCTTGCGCACCGCGCCACCCTGCGCTGGCGCCACCCAGAGCGTGTCGCCGTCCGTAACAAATGTGACCGTGCCAAAGAAACCCTGCTTGGCCAGCACCGGGCCAGACAAGAAACAGCACAGCAACAACAGTCTGTAGAACATGGGGCCATTAGATGTGACGTGGCGCGACAATGCAACAGGGCAGCCCGTGCGCATCCCGTGCACCAACGCCTGTTTAGCCATGACACGACTTCAACACTTATTGCCCTTTTTGAACTGGCCGCGCCCGGACCTGAAACTGCTACGCAATGAAGCCGTGGCCGGACTCACTGTGGGCCTGATGGTGATTCCGCAAGGGGTGGCCTACGCGGCCCTGGCAGGCATGCCGCTGCAAACCGGCATTTATGCGGCGATGTTGCCCGCGCTGGTGGCTGTGCTATTCAGCGCCTCCACTCGCTTGTCGGTGGGACCAACAGCACTGACCTGCCTGTTGGTCAGCAGCTCACTGTCCGGACTGGCTACGCCAGGAAGCGCTCAGTGGGTGGCGCTGGCCATGTGGCTGGCTTTGTTGTCGGGCCTGCTGCAAGTCGGCTTGGGTTTGCTGCGCTTTGGTTGGCTGCTTAACTTGGTGAGTGCACCGGTGCTGATGGCGTTTACGCAAGGGGCAGCGCTGCTGATCATCAGCTCGCAGTTGCCTGCATTGTTGGGTTTACAAGGCGGCTGGCAGGCGCTGGCGACCTTGCAAAATTGGCATGTGAGTTCCGCCTTGTTCGGTGTGGGCTCTCTGACTTTGCTGACGCTGGCGCGCTACTGGAAACCAGCGTTTCCGAGCGTGCTGCTGGTGGTGTTGGCAGCGGCTGGGCTGAGCGTCTGGACCGGTTTTGAAGCCTCGGGTGGGGCGGTGGTGGGCCAATTGCCTGAAGGCCTGCCCGGACTGAGCTTGCCTGGCCTGCCCAGCTGGAGCGTTTTGAGTGCCTTGGTGTTACCGACCCTGGTGATCACATTGGTGAGTTTTCTGGAAACCGCCTCCAGCGCCAAAGTAGACAGCGACAGCGCCGGTCAGCGCTGGAACCAGAACCAGGACCTGATAGGTCAGGGACTGGGGAAAATTGCGTCGGGTTTGAGCGGCGCGTTTCCCACCAGCTCGTCTTTTGCGCGCTCTGCACTGAACATCTTCGCGGGGGCGAAAACTGGGTGGGCTACGCTGGCATCGGTCATCGTGGTGCTGTTGTCCTTGCTGTTTTTTTTGCCGGTGTTGCGCCATGTGCCGCAAGCCGTGTTGGCCGCCATTGTGCTGACGGCCGTTGTGGGCCTGCTCAAGCCACAGGCGTTCGTTCGGCTGTGGCGCATCTCGCGCACCGAAGCAACTATTGCCGGGGTGACGCTAGCCCTCACCTTGCTGACCGCCCCGCGTTTGTATTGGGGCGTGTTGGCAGGGGTACTCATGGGCTTGAGTCACTTTCTATTTCAGCGACTCCATCCGCGCATTGTGGAAGTGGGGCTGGATGCCGACGGCAGCCTGCGTGACCGCCACCTATGGCACCTCCCCCCGCTTGCTTCTCAGGTCTACGCCTTGCGCATGGACGCTGCGCTAGAGTTTGCCTCTGCCAGCAGCCTGGAGCAGGCCGTGGTGGCGTACTTGTCGCAGCATCCCGATACCCGCCACGTCTGCCTGTTTGCCCAGCCCATCAACCGGATTGATGCCACGGGCGTGGAGTGCCTGGCCAAGCTGGAGGCTTTATTGGCGGCGCGGCAGATCACCCTGCACATCAGTGGCATGAAACTGCCGGTTGAATCCGTGTTGCGCAGTGCAGGTTGCCTGCAAGCAAGCCCTGGGTTGCATCTGTACCGTAACGATGCAGAGGCTGTGCAGCAACTCCAGCAACTTCAGCCGCAGCGCGAACCCATCAGGCCGTAACAATCCACCCCTCGAGCGGATCGCATACCGGCAGACCGTAGTGCGCGTCGCCCGCTTCATGCTGCCTGTGCGCCCAGGCAGCTTGCACCATGCACAGCACGGCGTCCAGGCTGTCGCCAGAGGCGTCGTCCACCAAGGTGTCGTGTTGGGCGTGGGTGAGTTTGAGGCGCAGGCCCAAGCGGGTTTGGCCCAATTCCAGCGCTTGCAGCAGTTGCTTGCGGGCAATCAAGCGCTCCGGGGTTTGCCGGGCTTTGTCGTCGCTTTTGTAGCTGGTGTTGCCCATCAACTCGCGCGCCAGCAAGCCGGGGTAGGCCTCTAGGGCAATGCGAGGCCCAGCGCGATGGCCTTGGGTGGGCGCAGGCACATGCAAGCGTGGCAAGCACACCCCCGCTTGCATGAGCAATGGCACACCGGCATGCAACATGTAGGCGACCGGCGGGTTGACCCACTTCATGGACGGGCTGGAGCCCGCGGGTATGTCCGTGGCGCGATGGGCAAATTTGCCACCGACAGGACGCGCATCGCAAAAGGCTTTAAAGGTGTCACGTATATCGGCGCGGCTCAAGGCAGCGTAGTGCTGCATGCACGCTTGCCAATCGGTGGGCCAGCCCAAGGTCTGTACCAGTTCACGGGGCAAACCAAACGGGAAGTCAAATCCGCCCACCCAGGCCAGCGGCTGTTTCAGCCAATCAGCAAAGGCTTTCAGGGTGTCTAGGGGCACCAGCTCACGCAGTTGAACCCGACCTTGGGCCACATGGCCCAGGGCCAGCACGATAGGTTTGCGTGGGGAGGGGCTGCTACTGAAGTCGCAGCCCAGCAGCACCGTCAAGGGTTAGGCGCGGCCGATGATGGACGCAGTAGCCATCAACTCTTCAAGCAGCGCCATGGAAACCCGTCCGGATACCGAATACGGATCGAGCTCTGGTTTTTCAGCGTACTTGAGCAAGATGGAGGCGTTGATTCTGGACATGTTGACCTCACCCATGGTCCAGCCGCCAAAACGCCGCTCATTGATTTCTTCATACTGCAAGAGCAGCACGTCTTTGTGGCGCTGGTCTTTTTGAATGTGGCCGTAGAGTTCGCTCACGGCCATGCGGCCCCCTTCAATGGCTTGCAGAAAAATGCCGCCACCGTAGCAAAGAATGCCTGTGATGCCACACTCCGGGTTATGGTGCCGTGATTGAGACAAGATCGCCTCAATGGCGTTAGGACTGGTGTCCACAGCACGGCTGGCATAAAGCAAACGAACCAGCATGATCAGCCTTTCGGGATGAGGGACAAAAATTCACGACGAAGATTCGGATCTTTCAAGAAGGCCCCACGCATGACGGAGTTGATCATCTTGCTGTCCATGTCTTTGACGCCGCGCCAGCCCATACAGAAATGGGTGGCTTCCATCACGATGGCCAAGCCATCGGGTTGGGTTTTTTGCTGAATCAGGTCTGCGAGTTGCACCACGGCTTCTTCCTGAATCTGGGGTCGCCCCATGATCCACTCTGCCAGCCGGGCGTATTTAGACAAACCAATCACGTTGGTGTGCTCATTGGGCAGTACGCCAATCCAGATCTTGCCGATGACTGGGCAGAAATGGTGACTGCAGGCGCTGCGCACGGTGATGGGGCCGACGATCATCAGCTCGTTGAGGTGTTCGGCG